>CP168153.1 GCA_041545745.1 Stenotrophomonas indicatrix | reverse complement strand
CTTCTACTCCGGCTTTTTTAGCAGCGAAGCGTTTGATAAGCGAACCAATCGAGTCAGTACCGATGTAGCCGATAAACACGCTCGTTATATAAGCGAGATTGCTACTTAGTCCGGCGAAGTCGAGAAGGTCACGAATGAACTAGGCGATAATGGCGCACATCGTTGCGTCGATTACTGTTTTTGTAAACGCACCGCCATTATATCTGCCGCGAAGGTACGCCATTGCAAACGCAAGGATTGCCCCGATGCCTTGTTCCTTTGCCGCGAGAATGGCGGCCAACAGGTCATGTTTTTCTGGCATCTTCATGTCTTACCCCCAATAAGGGGATTTGCTCTATTTAATTAGGAATAAGGTCGATTACTGATAGAACAAATCCAGGCTACTGTGTTTAGTAATCAGATTTGTTCGTGACCGATATGCACGGGCAAAACGGCAGGAGGTTGTTAGCGCAAAAAAAAAATTCCAAAAAAAAAATTCCAAAAAAAAAAAGCGACTAACAAACACAATCTGATGGCGCTTACGGTTCACTACTCACGACGATGTTTTTTTTGGTACCTTTTTTTTCACCGGAAAGGACCCGTAAAGTGATAATGATTATCATCTACATATCACAACGTGCGTGGAGGCCATCAAACCACGTCAAATAATCAATTATGACGCAGGTATCGTATTAATTGATCTGCATCAACTTAACGTAAAAACAACTTCAGACAATACAAATCAGCGACACTGAATACGGGGCAACCTCATGTCAACGAAGAACAGAACCCGCAGAACAACAACCCGCAACATCCGCTTTCCTAACCAAATGATTGAACAAATTAACATCGCTCTTGAGCAAAAAGGGTCCGGGAATTTCTCAGCCTGGGTCATTGAAGCCTGCCGTCGGAGACTAACGTCAGAAAAGAGAGCATATACATCAATTAAAAGTGATGAAGAATGAACATCCCGCGTTCTTCCCTCCGAACAGGACGATATTGTAAATTCACTTAATTACGAGGGCATTGCAGTAATTGAGTTGCAGTTTTACCACTTTCCTGACAGTGACAGACTGCGTGTTGGCTCTGTCACAGACTAAATAGTTTGAATGATTAGCAGTTATGGTGATCAGTCAACCACCAGGGAATAATCCTTCATATTATTATCGTGCTTCACCAACGCTGCCTCAATTGCTCTGAATGCTTCCAGAGACACCTTATGTTCTATACATGCAATTACAACATCAGGGTAACTCATAGAAATGGTGCTATTAAGCATATTTTTTACACGAATCAGATCCACGGAGGGATCATCAGCAGATTGTTCTTTATTCATTTTGTCGCTCCATGCGCTTGCTCTTCATCTAGCGGTTAAAATATTACTTCAAATCTTTCTGTATGAAGATTTGAGCACGTTGGCCTTACATACATCTGTCGGTTGTATTTCCCTCCAGAATGCCAGCAGGACCGCACTTTGTTACGCAACCAATACTATTAAGTGAAAACATTCCTAATATTTGACATAAATCATCAACAAAACACAAGGAGGTCAGACCAGATTGAAACGATAAAAACGATAATGCAAACTACGCGCCCTCGTATCACATGGAAGGTTTTACCAATGGCTCAGGTTGCCATTTTTAAAGAAATATTCGATCAAGTGCGAAAAGATTTAGACTGTGAATTGTTTTATTCTGAACTAAAACGTCACAACGTCTCACATTATATTTACTATCTAGCCACAGATAATATTCACATCGTGTTAGAAAACGATAACACCGTGTTAATAAAAGGACTTAAAAAGGTTGTAAATGTTAAATTCTCAAGAAACACGCATCTTATAGAAACGTCCTATGATAGGTTGAAATCAAGAGAAATCACATTTCAGCAATACAGGGAAAATCTTGCTAAAGCAGGAGTTTTCCGATGGGTTACAAATATCCATGAACATAAAAGATATTACTATACCTTTGATAATTCATTACTATTTACTGAGAGCATTCAGAACACTACACAAATCTTTCCACGCTAAATCATAACGTCCGGTTTCTTCCGTGTCAGCACCGGGGCGTTGGCATAATGCAATACGTGTACGCGCTAAACCCTGTGTGCATCGTTTTAATTATTCCCGGACACTCCCGCAGAGAAGTTCCCCGTCAGGGCTGTGGACATAGTTAATCCGGGAATACAATGACGATTCATCGCACCTGACATACATTAATAAATATTAACAATATGAAATTTCAACTCATTGTTTAGGGTTTGTTTAATTTTCTACACATACGATTCTGCGAACTTCAAAAAGCATCGGGAATAACACCATGAAAAAAATGCTACTCGCTACTGCGCTGGCCCTGCTTATTACAGGATGTGCTCAACAGACGTTTACTGTTCAAAACAAACCGGCAGCAGTAGCACCAAAGGAAACCATCACCCATCATTTCTTCGTTTCTGGAATTGGGCAGAAGAAAACTGTCGATGCAGCCAAAATTTGTGGCGGCGCAGAAAATGTTGTTAAAACAGAAACCCAGCAAACATTCGTAAATGGATTGCTCGGTTTTATTACTTTAGGCATTTATACTCCGCTGGAAGCGCGTGTGTATTGCTCACAATAATTGCATGAGTTGCCCATCGATATGGGCAACTCTATCTGCACTGCTCATTAATATACTTCTGGGTTCCTTCCAGTTGTTTTTGCATAGTGATCAGCCTCTCTCTGAGGGTGAAATAATCCCGTTCAGCGGTGTCTGCCAGTCGGGGGGAGGCTGCATTATCCACGCCGGAGGCGGTGGTGGCTTCACGCACTGACTGACAGACTGCTTTGATGTGCAACCGACGACGACCAGCGGCAACATCATCACGCAGAGCATCATTTTCAGCTTTAGCATCAGCTAACTCCTTCGTGTATTTTGCATCGAGCGCAGCAACATCACGCTGACGCATCTGCATGTCAGTAATTGCCGCGTTCGCCAGCTTCAGTTCTCTGGCATTTTTGTCGCGCTGGGCTTTGTAGGTAATGGCGTTATCACGGTAATGATTAACAGCCCATGACAGGCAGACGATGATGCAGATAACCAGAGCGGAGATAATCGCGGTGACTCTGCTCATACATCAATCTCTCTGACCGTTCCGCCCGCTTCTTTGAATTTTGCAATCAGGCTGTCAGCCTTATGCTCGAACTGACCATAACCAGCGCCCGGCAGTGAAGCCCAGATATTGCTGCAACGGTCGATTGCCTGACGGATATCACCACGATCAATCATAGGTAAAGCGCCACGCTCCTTAATCTGCTGCAATGCCACAGCGTCCTGACTTTTCGGAGAGAAGTCTTTCAGGCCAAGCTGCTTGCGGTAGGCATCCCACCAACGGGAAAGAAGCTGGTAGCGTCCGGCGCCTGTTGATTTGAGTTTTGGGTTTAGCGTGACAAGTTTGCGAGGGTGATCGGAGTAATCAGTAAATAGCTCTCCGCCTACAATGACGTCATAACCATGATTTCTGGTTTTCTGACGTCCGTTATCAGTTCCCTCCGACCACGCCAGCATATCGAGGAACGCCTTACGTTGATTATTGATTTCTACCATCTTCTACTCCGGCTTTTTTAGCAGCGAAGCGTTTGATAAGCGAACCAATCGAGTCAGTACCGATGTAGCCGATAAACACGCTCGTTATATAAGCGAGATTGCTACTTAGTCCGGCGAAGTCGAGAAGGTCACGAATGAACTAGGCGATAATGGCGCACATCGTTGCGTCGATTACTGTTTTTGTAAACGCACCGCCATTATATCTGCCGCGAAGGTACGCCATTGCAAACGCAAGGATTGCCCCGATGCCTTGTTCCTTTGCCGCGAGAATGGCGGCCAACAGGTCATGTTTTTCTGGCATCTTCATGTCTTACCCCCAATAAGGGGATTTGCTCTATTTAATTAGGAATAAGGTCGATTACTGATAGAACAAATCCAGGCTACTGTGTTTAGTAATCAGATTTGTTCGTGACCGATATGCACGGGCAAAACGGCAGGAGGTTGTTAGCGCAAAAAAAAAATTCCAAAAAAAAAATTCCAAAAAAAAAAGCGACTAACAAGATGTTTTTTTTGGTACCTTTTTTTTCACCGGAAAGGACCCGTAAAGTGATAATGATTATCATCTACATATCACAACGTGCGTGGAGGCCATCAAACCACGTCAAATAATCAATTATGACGCAGGTATCGTATTAATTGATCTGCATCAACTTAACGTAAAAACAACTTCAGACAATACAAATCAGCGACACTGAATACGGGGCAACCTCATGTCAACGAAGAACAGAACCCGCAGAACAACAACCCGCAACATCCGCTTTCCTAACCAAATGATTGAACAAATTAACATCGCTCTTGAGCAAAAAGGGTCCGGGAATTTCTCAGCCTGGGTCATTGAAGCCTGCCGTCGGAGACTAACGTCAGAAAAGAGAGCATATACATCAATTAAAAGTGATGAAGAATGAACATCCCGCGTTCTTCCCTCCGAACAGGACGATATTGTAAATTCACTTAATTACGAGGGCATTGCAGTAATTGAGTTGCAGTTTTACCACTTTCCTGACAGTGACAGACTGCGTGTTGGCTCTGTCACAGACTAAATAGTTTGAATGATTAGCAGTTATGGTGATCAGTCAACCACCAGGGAATAATCCTTCATATTATTATCGTGCTTCACCAACGCTGCCTCAATTGCTCTGAATGCTTCCAGAGACACCTTATGTTCTATACATGCAATTACAACATCAGGGTAACTCATAGAAATGGTGCTATTAAGCATATTTTTTACACGAATCAGATCCACGGAGGGATCATCAGCAGATTGTTCTTTATTCATTTTGTCGCTCCATGCGCTTGCTCTTCATCTAGCGGTTAAAATATTACTTCAAATCTTTCTGTATGAAGATTTGAGCACGTTGGCCTTACATACATCTGTCGGTTGTATTTCCCTCCAGAATGCCAGCAGGACCGCACTTTGTTACGCAACCAATACTATTAAGTGAAAACATTCCTAATATTTGACATAAATCATCAACAAAACACAAGGAGGTCAGACCAGATTGAAACGATAAAAACGATAATGCAAACTACGCGCCCTCGTATCACATGGAAGGTTTTACCAATGGCTCAGGTTGCCATTTTTAAAGAAATATTCGATCAAGTGCGAAAAGATTTAGACTGTGAATTGTTTTATTCTGAACTAAAACGTCACAACGTCTCACATTATATTTACTATCTAGCCACAGATAATATTCACATCGTGTTAGAAAACGATAACACCGTGTTAATAAAAGGACTTAAAAAGGTTGTAAATGTTAAATTCTCAAGAAACACGCATCTTATAGAAACGTCCTATGATAGGTTGAAATCAAGAGAAATCACATTTCAGCAATACAGGGAAAATCTTGCTAAAGCAGGAGTTTTCCGATGGGTTACAAATATCCATGAACATAAAAGATATTACTATACCTTTGATAATTCATTACTATTTACTGAGAGCATTCAGAACACTACACAAATCTTTCCACGCTAAATCATAACGTCCGGTTTCTTCCGTGTCAGCACCGGGGCGTTGGCATAATGCAATACGTGTACGCGCTAAACCCTGTGTGCATCGTTTTAATTATTCCCGGACACTCCCGCAGAGAAGTTCCCCGTCAGGGCTGTGGACATAGTTAATCCGGGAATACAATGACGATTCATCGCACCTGACATACATTAATAAATATTAACAATATGAAATTTCAACTCATTGTTTAGGGTTTGTTTAATTTTCTACACATACGATTCTGCGAACTTCAAAAAGCATCGGGAATAACACCATGAAAAAAATGCTACTCGCTACTGCGCTGGCCCTGCTTATTACAGGATGTGCTCAACAGACGTTTACTGTTCAAAACAAACCGGCAGCAGTAGCACCAAAGGAAACCATCACCCATCATTTCTTCGTTTCTGGAATTGGGCAGAAGAAAACTGTCGATGCAGCCAAAATTTGTGGCGGCGCAGAAAATGTTGTTAAAACAGAAACCCAGCAAACATTCGTAAATGGATTGCTCGGTTTTATTACTTTAGGCATTTATACTCCGCTGGAAGCGCGTGTGTATTGCTCACAATAATTGCATGAGTTGCCCATCGATATGGGCAACTCTATCTGCACTGCTCATTAATATACTTCTGGGTTCCTTCCAGTTGTTTTTGCATAGTGATCAGCCTCTCTCTGAGGGTGAAATAATCCCGTTCAGCGGTGTCTGCCAGTCGGGGGGAGGCTGCATTATCCACGCCGGAGGCGGTGGTGGCTTCACGCACTGACTGACAGACTGCTTTGATGTGCAACCGACGACGACCAGCGGCAACATCATCACGCAGAGCATCATTTTCAGCTTTAGCATCAGCTAACTCCTTCGTGTATTTTGCATCGAGCGCAGCAACATCACGCTGACGCATCTGCATGTCAGTAATTGCCGCGTTCGCCAGCTTCAGTTCTCTGGCATTTTTGTCGCGCTGGGCTTTGTAGGTAATGGCGTTATCACGGTAATGATTAACAGCCCATGACAGGCAGACGATGATGCAGATAACCAGAGCGGAGATAATCGCGGTGACTCTGCTCATACATCAATCTCTCTGACCGTTCCGCCCGCTTCTTTGAATTTTGCAATCAGGCTGTCAGCCTTATGCTCGAACTGACCATAACCAGCGCCCGGCAGTGAAGCCCAGATATTGCTGCAACGGTCGATTGCCTGACGGATATCACCACGATCAATCATAGGTAAAGCGCCACGCTCCTTAATCTGCTGCAATGCCACAGCGTCCTGACTTTTCGGAGAGAAGTCTTTCAGGCCAAGCTGCTTGCGGTAGGCATCCCACCAACGGGAAAGAAGCTGGTAGCGTCCGGCGCCTGTTGATTTGAGTTTTGGGTTTAGCGTGACAAGTTTGCGAGGGTGATCGGAGTAATCAGTAAATAGCTCTCCGCCTACAATGACGTCATAACCATGATTTCTGGTTTTCTGACGTCCGTTATCAGTTCCCTCCGACCACGCCAGCATATCGAGGAACGCCTTACGTTGATTATTGATTTCTACCAT
>CP168152.1:4590000-4651465 GCA_041545745.1 Stenotrophomonas indicatrix | reverse complement strand
CAGCAATAATTGTCCGGTGGCCGATGCATAGGCGCGAAAAGGCGCCCAAACAAAGGCCTGAAAGGGGGGAAATGGATGGCTCAGCCTACCACCGAGCGCCCGCCTTCGGAATGCTTGTCCCCTACTTATTCACAAAAAGATCCACAGCTATTGCACAGCCCGGTGAATTGGCGTAGCAGACAGGGGTTGACGGGAGGGGGGACACCTCTCTAAAATTTCCGGTTCTTTCCGTCCCATTCATACGAGAGGCCCACATGGCCACCAAGCGCACCTTCCAGCCCAGCAACCTCAAGCGTAAGCGCGACCACGGCTTCCGTGCCCGTATGAAGACCGCTGACGGCCGCAAGATCCTGTCGCGTCGCCGCGCCAAGGGCCGCAAAGTCCTGAGCGCCTGATTGCCATGCCGCATCCAGCGGCAGACGCAATCCATTCGACAGTGAATACTGCAGACCCGCGCAAGCGATTCCCTCGCTCTGCGCGGGTTCGCACGCGTGCCGAATATTCAACGGTCTTCAACGGCGCCCGCCGTGTGTCCGATCCGCTGATGACCCTGCACTGGCTACCGGCTGACCGGCCGGCCAGGCTGGGTCTGGCGGTTTCCCGCAAGGTCGATCCTCACGCCGTTGGGCGTAACCGGATCAAGCGCGTCCTGCGCGACGCCTTGCGTCAGACACGAACCGACATACAGCCAGGCGACTTCGTCGTCGTGGCTCGTACTGCTGCGCGTCATGCCAGCAACGAAGATATCCGCCAGGCCTTCCTGCGCCTGTTGCGGCGCCTGCGCGCATTGCCCGCGCCGGGCGTGGACGGCACAATGCCGCCGCCTGATGGCATTGCCATTTCCTCCGTCACCGAGCCGGCACCGCGTCCCGGCCCCGCTGAGCCTGCCTGCTGATGAACCAGACCCGTGTTTTCCTGATCTTTGCCTGGCTGATGGTGGCCGTGCTGCTGTGGATGGAGTGGAGCCGTGAGAAGTCCGCCCCGACCCCGGCGCCGACGACCAGCTCGGCCCCGGCCGCCGCACAGAGCGTTCCGGGTGCAACCCCGGGCAGCATCCCCAGCGCGCAGGTTCCCGGTGCCCCGGGCCAGGCCGCTGTACAGGCCCAGGCCAGCGCCACCCCGTCCGCACAGCGCGTGACCATCACCACCGACGTGCTGCGCCTGGTGATCGATGGTGGCCGCGTGCTCGATGCCGAACTGCTGCAGTTCCCGCAGAGCAAGGACGAAGGCAGCCCGCCGGTACGCCTGCTGACCGAAGATCCCGCACATCCGTACAGCGCGATCAGCGGTTGGGCCAGCGAAGACAAGAACACCCCGGTGCCGGGCGTCGATGGCTTCAAGCTGGTCGGTGATACCCGCGACTTCGTGCTGGCCAATGGCCAGAACGAGCTGCAGGTCCCGTTCGTGTGGACCGCCGACAACGGCGTGACCATCAAGCGCACGCTGATCGTGGGCCGCAACGAGTATGCGATCCGCTTCAAGGACGAAGTCAGCAATGCTGGCGCCGCGCCGTGGAACGGCTACGTCTACCGCACCCTGGACCGCACCCCGACGATCCTGTCGCGGAGCATGACCAACCCGGACTCGTTCAGCTTCAACGGTGCCACCTGGTACGACAACGACAAGAAGTACCAGCGTCGTGCGTTCAAGGATTACCTGGACGATGGCGCGCTGAACCAGAACATCACCGGTGGTTGGCTGGCGATGCTGCAGCACCACTTCTTCACCGCCTGGATCCCGCAGAAGGACCAGACCGCACACTACGTGCTGTCGCAGGTGGCCGGTCGTGACCTGATCGAAGCGCGCGGCCCGGCCTTCACCGTGGCCCCGGGCCAGTCCACCAGCACCGAGGCCCGCCTGTGGGTCGGCCCGAAGCTGGTCAACCTGATCGCCAAGGAAGACGTGCCGGGTCTGGATCGTGTGGTCGACTACAGCCGCTTCTCGATGATGGCGGTGATCGGCCAAGGCCTGTTCTGGGTGCTCAACCAGGTGCACAAGCTGGTGGGCAACTGGGGCTGGGCCATCGTCGGCCTGGTGGTGCTGCTGAAGATCGTGCTGTACCCGCTGTCGGCGACGCAGTACAAGAGTGGCGCCAAGATGCGTCGCTTCCAGCCGCGCATCGCGCAGCTGAAGGAACGCTATGGCGATGACCGCCAGAAGTTCCAGACCGCGATGATGGAGCTGTACAAGAAGGAAAAGATCAATCCGATGGGCGGCTGCCTGCCGATCCTCATCCAGATGCCGATCTTCTTCGCGCTGTACTGGGTGCTGGTGGAATCGGTCGAACTGCGCCAGGCGCCCTGGTTCGGCTGGATCCAGGACCTGACCGCCCGCGACCCGTACTTCATCCTGCCGGTGATCAACGTGGCGGTGATGTGGTTCACCCAGAAGCTGACGCCGGCACCGGGCATGGACCCGATGCAGCAGAAGATGATGCAGTTCATGCCGCTGGTGTTCGGCGTCATGATGGCCTTCATGCCGTCCGGCCTGGTCCTGTACTGGGTGGTCAACGGTGGCCTGGGCCTGCTGCAGCAGTGGTGGATGACCAAGCGCCACGGCAGCGACCCGGTGCCGGCCACGGCGGCGACCGCTCCGGCCAAGAAGAAGTAAGGCGCGTCAGCGCCGACGGGTAGAGCCGGCCGCTGGCTGGCTGACCCAGCAAAGGCCCGCCGCAAGGCGGGCTTTTCGCATGCGGCGTTAGAATCGCCGGCACCCTCTTTCCCTTTGTTCGAGTCCGCCATGCCGCGTGCGCCGTCGTTTCGTCTGTTCCTGCCCAGCCTGCTGCTGACCCTGCTCGTGGCCGGCTGCAGCGACAAGGACGCGCAGGCACCGGCGGCAGTCACCCAGCCGAGCGCACAGGCCGCTGCCGCCGCCGACCCTGCCGCCGCGCCGCTGCTTGGCGCATTGCAGAAGCAGCTCGACGGCTATCGCCGGATCATCGTGCTGCTGGCCGATGAGGAACAGCAGCCTGCGGCTGATCGCACCACCTCCACCCGCATCGGCCAGCAGCTGTTCCACGATGGCCTGGAACAGCGCGGTGCCATTGCCACGCAGTTCGATACCCTGCTGCGTGGCACCAGCCCGCAGCGCTTCGCTACCCTGGCCACGGTGCTGGATTACATCGAGTCGGCGCCCGAACTGTTCGATGCCGATCGCTTGGCGTTCCGCGAAGTGCTGCGTGACCTGCACGAACGCATCGGCGCCGATTCCTCGTTGCCGGCGGTGAAGCTGCACCAGCGCATCGGCGAAGACCTGGAGGCGCTGGACGAGATCGAGCGCAACTACAACCAGGAACTGACCCGCATCTTCAGCCGCTTCGAGCGCACCCGTGCCATCGACCTGAAGCGCGAGAAGTGGGACGACTACATCGCGCACCTGCACAAGGACTACAGCCGCGAAGGGATCCTGCGCGACTACGGCGTGATCGAGCCGTACCCGATGTCGATGAAGGACAGCGACCGCGAGATCTTCGGCCGCAACCTGCCGCCGAAGACGGTGGTGCTGACCTTCGACGATGGCCCGCACAAGGCCTATACCGATGAAGTGGTGGCCATCCTCAAGCGCTACGACGTACCGGGCGTGTTCTTCGAGGTCGGCCGCAACCTGGGCAAGGTCGACACCGACGGCAAGGTCAGCCTTGGGCCGATGGCGAAGATCAGCCGCACCCTGATGGAAGAGGGCTACGCCGTCGGCAACCACAGCCTGACCCATGCGCAGCTGTCGCGTACCACCGGCGATGCGCTGCGCCAGCAGGTGCTGGACACCGACACCCTGCTGAAGGACGTCGACAGCAAGCGTGCACCGCTGTTCCGCTTCCCGTATGGCGCGCGCAACGCCGAAGGCCTGCAGCTGCTGAACGAAGCGGGCCTGAAGTCGATCATGTGGAACATCGATTCGATGGACTGGGCCGACCCGGTGCCGGAATCGATCGTGCAGCGCGTGCTCGACCAGGTGAACAAGGAACAGCGCGGCATCATCCTGTTCCACGATATCCACGACCGCGCGGTGAAGGCACTGCCGCAGATCCTGGATCGGCTGATCGCTGACGGCTACCAGTTCGCCGGCTGGAATGGCCGCGACTTCAGCGTCGCCCGGCCGCCCAAGGGCAGCGACCGCGATGCCACCGTCACCACCGGCTATGAAAAATCGTGGGCGATCGTGGTCGGCATCGACAACTACGCCAAGTGGCCCAAGCTGGAGTACGCCAGCCACGATGCCCAGGCCGTGGCCGATACGCTGACCGGGCAGTTCGGCTTCCCGTCCTCGCAGGTGATCGTACTGAAGAACGAGCAGGCTACCCGCAACAACATCCTGGCCGCCTTCCACGACCGGCTGTCCGACGACCGCACCGGCAGGAATGATCGCGTGTTCGTGTTCTTCGCCGGCCACGGTGCTACCCGTCAGCTGGCATCCGGGCGCGACCTCGGCTACATCATCCCGGTCGATTCGGACCCGAAGGAATTCGCCACCGATGCCATCGCGATGACCGACATCCAGAACATCGCCGAGAGCATGCAGGCCAAGCATGTGATGTTCGTGATGGATGCCTGCTACAGCGGCCTCGGCCTGACCCGCGGCGGCCCGTCGTCGTCGTCGTTCCTGCGCGAGAACGCACGCCGCAGCGCGCGGCAGATGCTGACCGCCGGCGGCGCCGACCAGCAGGTCGCCGATGCCGGCCCGAACGGGCACTCGGTGTTTACCTGGGTGCTGCTGCAGGCCTTGGCCGGCAAGGGCGATCTCAACGGCGATGGCCTGATCACCGGTACCGAGCTGGCCGCCTATGTGGCGCCGGCGGTGTCGGCGGTCTCGCAGCAGACGCCGGCCTTCGGCAGCCTGCCCGGCTCGCAGGGCGGCGAGTTCGTGTTCCAGGTGCCGGACAGCCAGGAATACCTCAACGCCGATACGCGCCAGCTGACCGCCGATGCAATCGCCCTGAACAACAAGGTCGACGCTGCCCAGGATGCCAAGAACAGCGAAGCGCCAGTGACCGTGGCCGATCTGCAGGGCGGCAAGGCCAGGCTGGTGGTGCCGACGGCCGCACCGGCCTCGGACCGCCAGCGCTCGCAGCAGGCCAACGACCGTGGCCTGCAGCTGTACCGCGAGAAGCGCTACGACGAAGCTGCCGTGCAGTTCGCCGAGGCGCTGAAGCTGCGCCCGGACTTCGCCCAGGCGGCGAACAACCTCGGCTTCGTCTACTACCGCCAGCAACGCTATGCCGAAGCGGCGCGTTGGCTGGAGAACACACTGAAGATCGATCCGTCGCGCGCAGTGGCCCATCTCAACCTGGGTGACGCGTACTTCCACGCGGGCGACAAAGCCAAGGCGAAGCAGGCCTATACCACTTACCTGGCGCTGCAGCCGCAAGGCAGTGGTGCGGCACAAGCGCGCGCGCAGCTGGAGAAGCTCTGAGCGATGAACGACATGACGCGTACCGAGACTATCGTGGCCATTGCCAGCGCACCCGGTGCGGGCGGCGTAGGTTTGCTGCGCCTGTCAGGCCCGCGTGCTGCAGCCATCGCCAACGCGCTCGGCGCTCCGACCCTGCGCCCGCGCCATGCGCACTACGCGCGCCTGCGCGATGCCGACGGCGAGGTAATCGACGACGGCATCGTGCTGTGGTTCCCGGCGCCGAACAGCTTCACCGGCGAAGAAGTGGTGGAGCTGCAGGGCCATGGCAGCCCGGTGCTGCTGCAGCAACTGGTCGCGCGCTGCATCGCACTTGGCGCGCGCCAGGCACGGCCAGGTGAGTTCAGCGAGCGCGCGTTTCTCAACGGCAAGCTCGACCTGGCACAGGCCGAAGCCATCGCCGATCTGATCGCGGCCGGTGACAACCGCGCCGCACGTGCTGCACGCCGTTCGCTGGATGGTGTGTTCTCGCGTCGCATCGACACTGTGGTCGAACAGCTGGTGCTGCTCCGCATCCACGTGGAGGCGGCCATCGACTTCGCCGACGAACCGCTGGATACGCTCGGCGGCGCACAGGTGCGGCGCGGGCTGCAGCAGGCGCGTAGCGACCTGGCCTTGCTGCGTCGTGATGCCGAACGCGGCCGTCGCCTGCGCGATGGCCTGCATGCCGTGCTGATCGGCCCACCGAATGCCGGCAAGAGTTCGCTGTTGAACGCGCTGGCCGGCAGCGAGCGCGCCATCGTCACCGACATTGCCGGCACCACCCGCGACACGCTGCGCGAGACCATCCGACTGGACGGACTTGAACTGACCCTGGTCGACACCGCCGGCCTGCGCGATGGCGGCGATGCCATCGAACGCGAAGGCATGCGCCGCGCGCGCGCGGAGATCGAACGCACCGATCTGGCCTTGATCGTGCTGGATGCGCGCGACCCGGCCGCGGGCGAAGCAGCCATCGGTGATGCGATGAAGGCGGTGCCGCACAAGGTGTACATCCACAACAAGTCGGATCTGCTGGATGCGATGCCGGTGCTGGACGACCCGGACCGCGTGTTCGTTTCCGCTGCCACCGGCGCGGGACTGGACGACCTGCATGCGCGCCTGCGCTCGATCGCCTCGGCCGGTGCGGGCGAGCAGGTGGACGGTGAGTTCTCCGCGCGTACGCGCCACGTGGATGCCATCGAGCGCGCGCAGGGACATGCGCAGCGGGCGGACGGAGAGTTGGTGCACGAGCGCCTGGAACTGGCGGCGGAAGAGCTGCGGCTGGCGCACGACGCACTGGGCGAGATCACCGGGCAGATGAGTGCCGATGATCTTCTGGGAAGGATTTTCTCCAGTTTCTGCATCGGCAAATAGTGCCGCGGTGAACTGCGACATGCCTGGGTTTCATGCAGTACAGCGACTCCCTCTTGGTACGATTCGACAATGGACCCGATAACCGACAGCGACGTCAGATCCGCGCTCCTTCGCAAGGTGATCGCCGAGCACGTGGCCAATCCCCATACGCTGGTCGTGGAGGAGATGGGGCTCGCTCGCGGCGCCTGCCGTGTTGATATCTGTGTCATCAATGGGCATCTGCACGGTTACGAGATCAAGAGCGACGTCGACACGCTGCGCAGGCTTCCTGTGCAGCAGCAGTTCTATTCAAACGTTCTCGACAAAGCGACGATTGTCGTGGGGCAGCGGCATCTTGACCACGCACTGGAGGTCTTGCCGGAGTGGTGGGGCGTACGAACGGTATCGCGCGGCGCGCGCAATGCGGTGCGAATGGAACTTTTGCGACCTGCAAGACTCAATCCGTCGGTCATCGGGATGGACGTTGCCGCACTTCTCTGGCGTGATGAGATCGCGACACTGATCTGTGCAAGGAACCCGGACAAGGCAGCGCTGCGCGGCAACCGCACAGCACTGTGCGAGCGGCTTGGAGAGGTATACAGCCTCGCCGAGATCCGCACGCTGGTCAGGGAACAGTTGAAGCGCCGGACAGATTGGCGAGGTCGCGAACAACCTTAGTCAGGTGGTGGTTGGTCGCCACCGTCGGCCAGGTCGAACTGCCGCCTGTGCTGGCGACGTTGTTGGCGCAGTCTTCGATGTATTCGTCGCCAGCACTGTAGGTTCTCCCCATGAATACCACAGGGCGATCAGAGATCAGGTGCCTGCACAGGTCGCGGTACTGGTCACGGCCATTGCGCTTGACCTGGGTGCCGACGATGATCCGCCACTGGTCATCGATCGTGTACTTGATCTTTGCATTCGGGTCGAACAGACGTGGGTCCATCATCTCGGTCTGTGGTGACGCGCATCCGTAGTCGCCGAACCACGGCTGACGCTGTGGGGCACTGGCAGCGAGCCGGGTGTACCCACGCCATTCGCGACGATGAACGTCTCCATGAGGGCGATACCCTGCTGACGGGTTCAGGCTCGCAGGGAAGCTTCCGCCGGCCACGGTGAGCGATCTCCACCGGTCCATGTGTGGCAATCCAGCGATCCACGCCTGCCAGAACGATGCCTGCAGGGTCGGAGAATCTGCGACATCTGCCGCACTGTCCAGAACGATGTCCACCTGTTCTGGTGTCACGCCCAGGAGATGCATCAAGCCGTCGATCTTTGCTGAAGGGTTGCCTTCCAGGTCATCGGGAATCAAGCGCAGTGCGCACCCACGACCATCCTGGACGATGATGCTGGCCACTGCCTGCTGATACACCAGATGCCGACCGAGACCGGTGACAGGGATGGCCTGGCAGGCCGACGCCCGCGCGAGATCGAAGACGCGCGCGAGGTGATGGTCTCCATTGGCCATCGTGTCGTCGCCGGCAAGATGTGGTGAATCGAACAGGCAGCGGCGCTTCTTCCAGTTGGTGCTCAATCGCTTGCCGACATTCTTCAGATGGTCGTCTAGCGACTTGGCGGGCGCATCGTTCTCGAAGTCCCACTGTTCGACCGGGATCTCGAACAGGGGATACATCCAGTCCTTGATGGTCTCGCGTGTACGACCTACAGCGAGGTACTCACCTTGCCGCCATTTCAGGATGGGCACGTACATTGTTTTCTCCATGGTCTGGTCCTCTGCCAACATCGGTGTTGGTCAGTCGAGGCTATGACCCATCCTTTCCGCGGTTCAATCGGAAAAATTGCAGAATCGAATCCGAATGGAGATCAGCGCGATCATTGGCCGACCGCAGGCAGCCGAACACCGGCTCCCCCAACCTGTCACATTCCCGCCGCATACTGACGCCCATCACAAACCGCTTGGGGAAGTCGCAGTGAAGTCGTGGGGTCGTGCGTTGTTGTTGTCGCTGGCCGTGGCACCATCGGTGGCCATGAGTGCTGAATCCTCCCCTCCGGCCGCGCCCAAGGTGTCGGTCTACGGCCACCGCGGTGCAAGCGCATTGCTGCCCGAACACACGTTGGCGGCCTATGCGCAGGCCATCGCCGACGGCGCCGACTACATCGAACCGGACCTGGTGATGACCAAGGACGGAGTGATGGTGGCCCGCCACGAGAACGAGATCGGCGGCACCACCGACGTGGCCGAGCACAAGGAATTCGCCAAGCGGAAGACCCGCAAGGTCATCGACGGACAGACGGTCGAAGGCTGGTTCACCGAGGACTTCACCCTGGCCGAGCTGAAGACGCTGTACGCCCGCGAGCGCTTGCCGGAGTTCCGCAGCACCGCCTATGACGGCCAGTTCCGCATCGCCAGCCTGGACGAGATCCTGGCGTTCCTGGTCCAGCAGGCCGGCCGTGCCAACCGTGGCATCGGCCTGGTGCCGGAGATCAAGCACCCGACCTATTTCCAGTCGATCGGCCTGCCGATGGAAGACAAGGTGCTGGCTGCGCTGCGTGGCAACGCCTATACCAACGTCGGCCCGGTCACCATCCAGTCGTTCGAGACCGCCAACCTGCGTTACCTGCGCGGCAAGATCCCGCGTGGCAGCAACATCCGCCTGCTGCAGCTGCTGTGGAAGGGCGATACCCAGCCGGCCGACATCGCCAAGGCCGGCGGCGCGCTGACCTATGCGCAGATGATGACCCCGGCGGGTCTGAAGGAGATTGCGACCTATGCCGATGGCATCGGCCCGGAGCTGCGCTCGATCATCCCGCTGGATGCCAACGGTGCGCTGGGCACGCCGACGTCGCTGGTGCGCGATGCGCACGCGGTGGGCCTGATGGTGATCCCGTACACCTTCCGCCCGGAGAACCATTTCCAGGCCAGCAACCTGCGCAAGGGCGCGGACAATGCGCGCAACGCGGAAGGGTCGATCGCGGAGATGCGTGCCTATCTGGCGACCGGCATCGATGCCTTCTTCACCGATGATCCGGCACTGGGCCGGCAGGCGGTGGATGGAATGGGCGCGGCGGGAAACGCGGCGAACTGACCCGCTCTGGTAGGCGCCAACCTTGGTTGGCACGCGGTCACCGCAGGGAGCATATATGGACGCCGGACGCATGAGCGCCGACCAAGGTCGGCGACTACCGGAACGCGAGGACGCGGCGCCCGGGGTCAGAGCCCCTTCGGGGATCCGACCCCGCCACCGCTCAACCGCGCGGGTCTTGCGGCCGCCGGAACGGGATCACCACATAGTCCTGCCCTTCGCGTGGCTGCCACAGCACCGGCACGCGCTGCGGCGACGGCGGCTCGAGTTCGTCGTCGGCCAGCGGCTCGACCTCGTCTTCCTCGTCCTCCCAGCTGTAGCGCGGGCGCGGCGGCAACGGGTCGGCATTGCGGAACAGCAGTGCGGCGATGATGCCGGCGAAGGCTCCGCCCATGTGCGATTGCCAGGACACGCCGTCGGCGTGCGGCAGCACGGTCATCAGCATGCCGCCGTAGAACAGCATGCCGATCAGCCCGGTGGCAATGGCTGCGCGGTCGCGGCGCAACAGGCCGAGGCTGGCCAGCAGGAACATCAGGCCGTGGGTGACGCCACTGGCGCCGAGATGGAAGCTGCCGGGGTTGCCCAGCATCCACGCACCGATGCCCGAGCCAACCCAGAGCAGGGGCAGGGCACGTAGCGTGGCCTTGGGATAGACGCTGCCGGCGAGGGTGCCGAGGATCAGGATCGCGGCGCTGTTGGCGGCGATGTGTTCGACCGAGGCATGCAGCAGCGGTCCGCCGATCAGGCCGAGCAGGCCCTTGGCTTCAAGCGGTGCCACGGCCCAAGGTCGCCAGTCGAAATGATCCTGCAGGGCGAACACGGCCACCAGCACCAGCACGGCAGCCAGGCTGGCATTGAAGGCGCGCAGGATGCGCGTACGGTCGTTGCGGTCGGCCGGCGCGTCGCCGGCGGGCAGGGGCGCGTTCGTGTTCATACCCTCAGCAATGGCGGTGGCCGGCGCGAAACCAAGGCCACCGCTGCGGGAGAGTGGAGGCGGCCGGCGGGACAATCCGCCGGCCGCATCCTTCAATCCGCCTGGATCAGGCGCCACCTTCCTTCGGCGGATTCTTCAGGCTCAGCACCACCGTGGCGGCGATGATCACCGCGACCACGCCCAGCGAGATCGGGGTCGGGATCTTGAACAGGTCGATGATCATCATCTTGACGCCGATGAAGGCCAGCACCAGGGCCAGGCCGTACGGCAGCAGGTGGAAGCGATCGGCCATGCCGGCCAGCAGGAAGAACATCGCACGCAGGCCGAGCACCGCGAACACGTTGGAGGTCAGCACGATGAACGGGTCGGTGGTGATCGCGAAGATCGCCGGGATGCTGTCCACCGCGAAGATCACGTCGGTCACCGCGATCAGGATCAGCACCGCGAACAGCGGGGTGAACCAGCGCACGCCGTCGCGCTTGACGCTCATCGCGCTGCCTTCGTAGTCCGGCAGCAGGCGCAGGTGCTTGCGCATCCAGCGCAGGGCCGGATTGGCTTCCAGGTCAGGCTCCTGGCCCGCGGCGAACCACATCTTCCAGCCGGTGAAGAGCAGGAAGGCGCCGAACACGTAGAGCAGCCAATGGAACTGGGTGATCAGCACGCTGCCGGCGAAGATCATGATCGTACGCAGCACGATCGCACCCAGGATGCCGATGATCAGCACCTTCTGGCGCTGTTCCTCCGGCACCGCGAAGTAGCTCATGATCATCAGGAAGACAAAGATGTTGTCCACCGCCAGCGCCTTCTCGACCAGGTAGCCGGTCAGGAACTCCAGGCCGACCTTGTTGGCCACGACCTGGCCGGCGGTCTCGTTCAGGTAGAACCAGAGGCCGCCGTTGAAGGCCAGCGCCAGCACCACCCAGCCGATGGACCACCACAGGGCCTCCTTGAAGGTGACCTTGTGCGGGCCACCATGGCGCATCAATACGAGGTCGACCAGCAGGGCGATGACCACCACCGCTGCGAAGCCGCCCCACAACCACAAATTACCGATCGTCTGCATGGGTTTGTCCGTTGGGAAATGAAAAATGCCTCAAGCCGGACGGCGAGGATCTGCAACGGAGGATCGGGAGGGGATCCAGGGACAGAGCTTCGCCAGTACGGCGAAGGTCTCGCTCGCAGTTCCGATGGGCCGGAACTGCCGTTGCACCGGAGCCTGCGGGCTCGAATTGACGGCGACAACGTCTGGGAGCTACTCCCCTTCTGCCGCCGATTCTGCGGCCTGGCCGGGCCGGCGTCAAATGCCCTGGGGCGGGGCTCGGATCCCCGCAGGGGCTCCGACCCCATGCCCACGACGACCAAGGGGTCAGAGCCCCTGTGGGGATCTGACCCCAGCGCCCGGTCTACAATAGGTGGATGAATACCCCCCTTCCCGTTATCCGCCTCAAGAACGCGTGGCGCTCCAGCCACCCGTGGATCTTCCAGAAACTGGTCGAGAAGCCGACCGTCCGGCCCAAGCCCGGCTCCCTCGTCGACGTCGTCGGCGTGGATGGCGAGTTCATCGGCCGTGGTTTCTACAACGGGCATTCGCGTATTGCCGTGCGCATCCTCGAAACCGACCCGCAGATCCCGGTGGATGCCGGCTGGTTCTCGCGCAAGATCGCCCAAGCGGTGTCGCTGCGTCGCGAGGTGCTGAAGCTTGATGCGGTGTCCGACGCCTGGCGTGTGGTGCACAGCGAAGGCGATGGCCTCTCCGGCCTGGTGGTGGACCGTTACAACGATCTGGTGGTGGTGGAGTTCTTCGCCGCCGGCATGTTCCGTCACCGCGAGTGGATCTACGACGCGTTGCGCGAACAGTTCCCGGGTTGCCGCTTCCACAGCTTCGCCGACGAGCACGTGCAGAAGCAGGAAAGCTTCGACTTCCACGGCAACACCACCACCGAAGCGTCGGTGATCACCGAGTACGGCATCAAGTTCCGCGCCGACCCGGCCGGTGCGCACAAGACCGGTTTCTTCGCCGACCAGCGCGAGAACCGTGAGTGGCTGAGCCAGCAGGTGGAAGGCAAGAGCGTGCTCGACCTGTGCTGCAACACCGGCGGTTTCGCCGTGTATGCGGCCGCGCGCGGGGCATCTGAAGTGGTCGGCATCGATATTGATGAAGACGTCATCCAGATCGCCAAGGGCAATTCGCGTCTGAACAACGTGCGCCCGAAGTTCGTCCAGTCCGACATCTTCCCGTGGCTGCGTGATGCGGCCAACCGCGGCGAGAAGTACGACGTGGTGATCCTGGACCCGGCGAAGATGACCCGCGATCGCGAGCAGGTGATTACCGCGCTGAAGAAGTACCTGGACATGAACAAGCTGGCGCTGGGCGTGGTCAAGCCCGGTGGCCTGTTCGCCACGTTCTCCTGCACCGGCCTCGTGGCCGAGGACCAGTTCCTGGACATGCTGCGTCGTGCGGCGTACTTCTCCGGCCGTACCATCCAGATCCTGAAGGTGGCCGGCGCCGGCCCGGACCATCCGTTCATGGCCCACGTGCAGGAATCGCGTTACCTGAAGGCCGTGTTCTGCCGCGTGGTGGACTGACCCACGGCATGGAGCCGGGCGATGCCCGGTTCGCGCACACAGCGCCGAAGACTACCCCCGCGCGCCGGCCTCAGGGCTGCGCGCGGGGCGGCGCAGGAACCGGCTGCAGCTGCTGCAGCAACCCGTTGATCACCTCGGACCTGCGCCGCAGATGGTGGCCGAGCACCATCGCCACCGCACCCAGCGCAAGCAGCGCCGGTACCGCGAGCAGTGCGAGCACCCAGCCGACGTCGAACAGAAGCCAGCCCAGCAGACGCTGGTGATGCCATCGCTGCGACCGTTCAGAGCGGGGCAGCCCCGCTGCTTTCTCGAAGCGGGACTGCATTGCCGGCGATACCGGAACACCGATGTCTTCGCCATTGGCCAATGCATGGGCAGTGGCGACCACGGCCGACGAGGCCACGCCGTAGGGAAGCTCCTGCTGTGCACGCAGATAGGCCTGCCACTGGGGGCTGAAGCTGCTGAAGTCTGGACTGGCGATGAGCGCGTCCAGCTGGCGATGGTCGAGGCGATCGCCCTGGCCCACGGCGGGCGCGGTGATGCCCACGCTTCCCAATGCACCGCACAGCAGCATCGAACCCAGGGCGAACGACCAGGCGAAGCGGCGAACGCGATGGCGGCCGAGCAGGTCGCGCACACCGAAGTACATCCACACCAGCAGCAAGGGGGTCATGACCATCAGGATGAGCAGCTGCTTGCCTGTGTCCTTCGCCCCATAGCCCGCCGGCACGTGCGCCCACGACGGCGGGCCCAGCTCGGTGCCGGTGAATGCCAGCGCCATGTAGGACAGCGCCGTTGCCGCCAGCGGAAGGCAGGCCAGGCCGAAGACCCGCAGCAGCGAGGCCCGCCGGTAGAGCGCGCGCAGGCCCGGAACAGCTTCCACCCGCGCCTGCAGATCCGGCGGGATCTGCAGCGGATCGCGTACCGGCGCGCTCATGCCGGCACCGCCGATGTGCGCAGCAACTGCTGCAGGGCCTGTTTCAGCTGGTCCTGTGCCTGGGCCGCGCTGGCGATCATCTGCGGGCTGGCGTTGTCGCTGTTGTGCAGCGCCTGGATGGTCTGGCGCCAGATTGGCAGCAGGATCTGCACCGTCTCGCTGTAACGATCCAGCAGGTCGATGGCGTGGCTGCGTGCCAGCTGCACCTGCATCCGGCTCATCGAATGGCTGGCCAGCAGCGCGGTCAGGTTGGCTACGCGGCGTTGCAGCCGCTCGACCGGACGGTCGAGCACCGGCGCGTCATCGTCGTTGTCGACGGCCGCTGGCAGCTCCTGCAGGAACTGTACGCCTGCATCGATGTACACCTGCAGTCGCACCCCCTGCACGTCATGCTCGAGCAGCTGCGCATCCAGTCGATCGACGCTGGCACGCACGGCGATGGCCTCGCGCTCGATCCTGGCCAGAACATCGCCGTTGCTGCCCATGGCAATGCGACGGCGCAGGCGTTCTTCGATATCGGCACCGGTGAACCGCTTCCACCATCCCGCGCGCTGCAGCAGCGCATTGGGATCATGTTCGGACAGCCGGCTGACCAGCTCGGCAAGCGCCTGGGCCAGTGCGTTGGCGCTGCCATCCTGCCAGGCCGGCTCGGCGCTGGCGCTGGCCAGGTCGGCCGGGCCATAGCGGCCGATGTCGGTGCGCCCGGCAAACAATGTTGGCAGCACATCACGCTTGAGCTGCTCGACGGTGACCACGCTGGCGGGGACGGGCGCCTGGCCCTGCACGGGCAGCGCGGGAGGCTGGGAGTTCGACATCGATGCTTCCATTCCATGGTCGACGCAGCGCGCGGTGCTGCACGCTGACCTATCGGCTGCCGGCGAGTGTAATGGAGCTGGCGGATCATGCGGCACTACCGGCGTTGGCCGTCGCGGCGCTATGGTCGTGTCCTTCCCATTGCTGGTGGATGCCCATGCCGTCGTTGCGTCGTCTGTCCCTGCTGCTCGCGCTGGCGCTGAGTGCGCCGCTGTCCGCCCATGCCATCGACTTCAGCGCGCAGGAGCTGGCCCGTGCCAAGGCACTGCAGCAGCGCCTGCTGACCCTGGACAGCCATCTGGATACGCCTGCCAACTTCGGCCGCGACGGCTTCGACATCGAGCAGCGGCACGACCGCAATGCGCTCTCGCAGGTGGATTACCCACGCATGGTCGAAGGCGCGCTGGATGGCGGCTTCTGGGCAATCTATACCGACCAGGGCGACCGCACGGCCGCCGCGCATCTGGCCGAGCGCGACCATGGACTGCAGCGGTTGCTGGAGATCCGGCAGATGCTGGCCGCCAATCCCGAGCGCTTCGCATTGGCGCTGACCGCCGATGACGCGGCGCGGATCAAGGCCGCCGGAAAGCGCGTGGTCTACATCAGCATGGAGAACGCCAGTCCGCTGGTGGCCGATCCCAGCCTGCTGTCGTTCTATCACCGGGCGGGCCTGCGCCTGCTCAGCACCGTGCACTTCGCCAACAACGAGTTCGCCGACTCGGCCACCGACCCCAAGGGCGCTGAATGGAAGGGCCTGAGCCCAGCCGGCAAGGACCTGGTGCGCTCCGCGGTGAAGCTGGGCATCGTCATCGACCAGTCGCACGCCTCCGATGCCGTGTTCGACGATCTGCTGGCGATGATGCCGGTGCCGTTCGTGCTGTCGCACAGCTCGGCCAAGGCAATCTACGACCACCCACGCAACCTCGATGACGCACGCCTGCGCAGGCTGGCCAGGGCCGGCGGGGTGATCCAGGTGAACGCGTATGGCGGCTACCTGATCGACACCGCCAAGTCGCCCGAGCGCAAGCAGGCCGAAGAAGCCCTGAGCAAGCAGCTGGGGGGCTGGGAAGGCATGACCATCGAACAGGGCGTGGTGCTGCAGAAGGCCGAGCAGGCACTGGACCACGAACACCCGGTGCGCCACGCCAGCCTGGACGACTTCTTCGCCCATTTCGAGCACATCCTGAAGGTGGTCGGCCCCGAGCACGTCGGCATCGGTCTGGACTGGGATGGCGGCGGTGGCCTGAGCGACCTGCCCGATGTCAGTCAGCTGCCGAAGATCACTGCGTGGCTGCTGCGCAAGGGGTACAGCGAACAACAGATCGCCGCCATCTGGGGCGGCAACCTGCTGCGGGTGATGCGCCAGGCGCAGGACTATGCGGCAAAGCAGGGCGGCTAGCCCGCCCTGCGGCAATCCCTCAGCCGCCCAGTGGTAGTGCCGGCCGCTGGCCGGCAGCAGAAAGACCGCCGGGCATGGCCCGGCACTACCTTTACCGGCCGATCAGCGCATTGCGACGGCTGTAGGCGAAGTACAGCACCAGGCCGACCACGTTCCACGCCAGGAAGTACAGCTGGGTGGTGTGCGGCAGGCTGATGAACAGATAGATGCAGCCCAGCGCCGCCAGCGGGCCGACGATGAAGGCCAACGGCGTGCGGAAGGTGCGCTCGCGGTTCGGTTCACGCACGCGCAGCACCACCAGGCAGATGCCAACGGCGGTGAACGCGGCCAGGGTGCCGGCATTGGCCAGTGCGGCGATCTCGTCCAGGCGTGCAATGCCGGCCAGTGCCGACACCACCACGGCGGTGAACAGCGTGGTCGCCACCGGCGTGCCGGTGCGTGCGTTGACCTTGGACAGTCCACGCGGCAGCAGACCATCGCGGCTCATCACGAAGAAGATGCGGCTCTGGCCGTACAGGAAGGCCAGCAGCACGGTCGGCAGGGCAATGATGGCGATCACGCCGATCAGCATCGCGGCGGTCGGCTGGCCCAGCTGGCGCATGATCAGTGCCAGCGGCTCAGCACTCTGGCCGAACACGGTGTAGCTCATCGCACCGATCGCGGCCAGCGCCACCAGCACGTACACGATGGTGCAGCCGACCATCGAGCCGATGATGCCGATGGACAGGTCGCGCGCCGGGTTCTTGGTTTCCTCGGCGGCGGTGGAGATCGCGTCGAAGCCGTAGAACGCAAAGAAGATGATCGCCGCTGCGGCCATCACGCCACGCTCGACGCCATCGGGCCCCAGCGTCTTGGCGAACCCGTAGGGCATGAACGGCTGCAGGTTGTTGGTATCGAATGCTGGCAGCGCTACCGCCACGAAGATGGCCAGCGCGATCAGCTTGAATACCACCAGGATCGCGTTGAGGGTGGCGCTTTCCTTGGTACCGGCCATCAGCATCAGTGCCACCAACCAGGTGATGACGATGGCGGGCAGGTTGATCATGCCGCCATCCACATGCGGGCCGGCCGCGAGCATGGCCGGCAGGCGCAGGTCCCAGCCGAACTGGCTATTCACCCACTCCAGGAAGCCGACGAAATAGCCGGACCAGCCGACCGCCACGGTACTCACCACCAGCGAGTACTCCAGGATCAGGCTCCAGCCCACCACCCAGGCGAACACTTCGCCCAGGGCACTGTAGCTGTAGGTATAGGCGCTGCCGGCGGCCGGCATCATCGTGGACAGCTCTGCGTAGGCCAATGCCGCGCAGGCACACACCGCGCCGGCGATGGCGAAGGAGATCAGCACGGCGGGGCCGGCGCGGTCGGCACCCACGCCGATCAGGGTGTAGATGCCGGTACCGACGATGGCGCCGATCCCCAGTGCGATCAGGTGCGGCCAGCTGAGGGTGGGAACCAGGCGTCGGCCGGCTTCATGGACGGTGACGGAATCTAGGGACTTGCGCCGAAGTAGGGACATGCAGGCCTCGGAAGGGGTGACAGAGAACGACAAGTTCCCGAGTGTGACCGAATGCAGCGCAGCATTACCACTGACGGGGGGCATGGCCGGCGCGACGTGCACTGGACCTTGGGCAGCCTGCCGGAATCGGCATAAAAGTCCTCAGCAGAGCCCGCTAACGGTGACAGTCGTCGTCCTGGAAAGTGTCGACATCTTCTTCGAATACCGTGCGGCGGCCAGCACCGCAACAACGGCAAGGGTTGGCGTTGCGGCCATGGCGCCTCTTTTCCAGCAGGGGGGGCGCCCGCATAGCGCGCCCCGTGTTGCCTGCTCAGCGCGTGCGCGGTTGCAGTTGCGTACCACCGCTCATCAGCATGCGTGGCAGCGGCATCTGCAGGAAGTCGTGCGGGAAGGCAGGTGCGACCGCGCTGATCGCATCCAGGCGCGCCAGGGCGTCTGCCGGCAGCGCCAGATCCAGCGCCGCCAGGTTGTGTTCGAACTGGTCCAGGGTGCGTGCACCGACGATCGGCATGGCCCCGGCACCTGGCCGTTGCAGCAGCCAGGCAAGGGCGACCTGCGCAGCGGAGTGCGAGAGGTCCGCCGCGATGGCGGCGACTTCCTCGGCGATTGTCAGCGAACGTGGTGTCAATGCACCATTGATGAGCGCCACGCTGCGCCTGGAGCCGCCCGGCGTGGCATCGGGGGACTCGGCCGCCGTCAGGTCCGCTGTGCTGTACTTGCCGGTCAGCACCCCGCTGCCCAGCGGCGACCACGCCACCACGCCCAACCCGAGTGCATCGGCCATCGGCAGCAGTTCCTGTTCGACGCTGCGCTGGATCAGGCTGTATTCGATCTGCAGGGCTACCAGGGGGGACCAGCCGCGCAGGTCGGCCAGTGTCTGCATGCGGGCGATCTGCCAGGCCGGGGTATCCGAGATGCCGGCATACAGCACCTTGCCGCTGCGCACCAGGTCGTCGAATCCCCGCATCACCTCATCCACGCCGGTGGTGTCGTCCCAGGCGTGCAGGTACAGCAGATCCAGGTAGTCGGTGCCGAGCCGGCGCAGGCTGTCCTCCACCGAGCGCATCATGCTCTTGCGATGGTTGCCGGCGTTGTTCGGATCGCCCGGCACGGTCGCCAGGGTGTACTTGCTGGCGATCACCAGCCGTTCGCGGCGGCCCTGGGCGAACCGCCCGAGCAGGGTCTCTGCGCTGCCATTGGTGTAGTTGTTTGCGGTATCGACGAAGTTGCCACCGCGTTCGACGTAGGCATCGAAGATGCGGCGGGCCTCGGCTTCGTCCGCGCCCCACCCCCAGTCGGCACCGAAGGTCATCGTGCCCAGCGCCATCGGGCTGACACGCAGGCCGGAGCGACCGAGCAGGCGGTAGTGATCAAGTGACATGTGGCATTCCATCGGAGGAGGCGGTGTGCCGCCGGGAGGCAAAGCATCCACCCGATGATCTTGTGGATAAACTGGACACAGCCGAACTGAAAATGAAGGAAGGCTTCACAATGGATCCCTCCGCACCGCTGTCGGCGGTGGTCGCGTTTGTCCACGTGGCCGACCACGCCAGCTTTACCCGCGCCGCAGATGCGCTTGGTGTCTCGACGTCGGCACTGTCACAGAGCGTGCGCGCGCTGGAAGCGCGGATGGGCGTGCGCCTGTTGCAACGGACCACGCGCCGGGTGGGGCTGACCGAGCACGGTGCACGCTTCCTGCAGCGCGTACGTGGCGGGCTGGCTCAGATCGAATCGGCTTTCGAAGACCTGGACAGCGCGCGGACCGTGCCGGCCGGTCGGCTGCGCATCACCCTGCCACGCATCGTTGCCGAGCGCCGGGTTCTGCCGGCGCTGCCGTCCTTCCTGGCCAGGTATCCGCAGGTGGAGGTGGAATTGTGCGTGGAGCCGGCGTTGACCGATCTGGTCGCCGAGGGCTTCGACGCCGGCATCCGCCTGGGTGAGTCGTTGGCGCAGGGCATGATCGCGGTGCCGATCGGGCCGCCCGAGCGCCAGGTGGTGGTGGCCACGCCGGGATACTTCGCGCGCCACGGTGTGCCGCAGAGCCCGCAGGACCTGCAGGGCCACGACTGTATCGTCCACCGCCGCGCCAATGGCCGGCTCATGCCCTGGGAATTCAGCCGTGAGGGGCGTGACCTGGACGTAGCCGTCGAGGGGCGGCTGGTGTTCAACGATGCCGAACTGACCTATGCGGCGGTGCTGGCGGGGCTTGGCATGGCGCAGGGGTTCGCTTCGCTGGTCGCCGACGACCTGGCCGCCGGCCGCCTTTGCAGCGTGCTGGAGGACTGGCAGCCGCCGTTCCCCGGCTTTCATCTGTACTACCCGGCGCGCGAGCATATGGCGCCCAAGCTGCGGGTGTTCATCGACCACCTGCGCGCGGCATACCGCGCCGACGCGATCTCAGCCGTTCAGGCCCAGGCGGATGCCGAAGCCGACCAGGAACAGGCCGGCCACACGCCGTAGCGCATCGCTGACCCGCGGGTGCTGGATCAACCGACGGCGGGCCAGGTTGCCGACCCAGATCAGCAGCGAGCAGTAGGCGATGCTGACCACGAAGATGATCCCGGCCAGCGCCGCGAAGGTGGCCATGCCCTGGTGTGCCTTCGGGTCGATGAACAACGGCAGGAACGCCATGTAGAACAGGATCGCCTTCGGATTGAGCAGGCTGACCAGGATCGCCTGGTGGAAGTAGCGGCCCGGCTGCATGCGCACCGGGCCAACCTCGGCGCCGTCACCCTTGGGTGTGCGCAGCAGGCTGATGCCTACCCATACCAGGTACGCCGCGCCGAGATACTGCACGGCATGGAACACCGTCGGATTGGCCTTCAGCAGCGCGGCCACGCCGGCCAGTGCCAGCCACATCAGGATCTGGTCGCCGACCAGCAGGCCGGCCAGCGCCGTGTAGCCGCCACGTACACCGCCGCGACCGGTAGCGGTCAGCAGGGTGAAGGTGCCCGGCCCGGGCAGGGCGAGGAACACCAGCACAGCGAGCAGGAAGGTCCACAGGTCCTGGATGCCCATCCACGGCATGGCGCGACTCTCTTACAACGGGGGAGCGCCATTGTCGGCCAGTGCTGGCGCAGGCGACAGGGGCGTGTCGCCATTGCCGGGCATCGCGGACAGCAGCGGTTGCAGATGCTGGCGCAGCTGTGCGTGCAGTTGCCGCACCGCCGGTGAGAACTGCTTGCGGTGCGGGCAAACCAGCTGCAGGGGAATGTGGCTGCCGATGCCATTCAGCAGCACCTGCAGGCGCCCTTCCAGCACGTCGTCGCGGACGTCCAGCCAGGACTTGTAGGTGATGCCTTCACCGGCGACCGCCCAGCGCCGCACCACGTCGGCGTCGTCGCAGACCAGTGGCCCGCGCACCGGGATCACCACGCGGCGCCCCTCCAGCTCGAACGACCAGCGATCGTAGGCGCGGCCGCCGAGCTGGTAGACAAGGCAATCATGCTCGCGCAGATCTTCCAGGCGGCTGGGCGTGCCACGCCGCCGCAGGTACTCGGGCGACGCAGCCAGCACCCGCCGGTTCTGTTCCAGCAAGGGCAGGGCGACGTAGCTGGCGTCGTCGAAATGGCCGATGCGGATGGCCACGTCGACCGGGTCGCGGAACACGTCGGCCACTTCGTCGGACAGGCGCAGGTGCAGTCGCAGCCGTGGATGCGCGGCGCGGAACGCGGTCAGCCACGGCAGCAGCAGGTTGCGGCCGAAGTCCGAGGGCGCAGACAGCTGCAGGGTGCCGTGCAGTTCGGCGTCCTCACCCTGCACCCGCGCCTGGCCTTCGCGCAGGGTGCTCAGAACCTCCTGCGCGTAGGGGAGGTACAGCGCGCCTTCGGCGGTCAGCCGCAGGCTGCGGGTGGTGCGTACGAACAGGCGCAGGTCCAGTTCGCGTTCCAGTCGCGCCACCGCTGCGGCAACCTGGCCCGGCAGCAGGTCGGCCTCGCGCGCGGCCTGGGAGAAGCTGCCCAGCGCGGCGGTACGGACAAACAGCTGCAGATCGTCGAAGCGGACCATTTTCATTGCTGCAGTGAAAGTGTTGATCGATTCTGCGCCTTTCCGCCCCCCTGCGCACGGCGCACGCTGTGACCTCTCCTCCCTGGATATCCCCCATGCGTGCCATTGCCTACACCCAAGCCGGCCTGCCGATCGACGACCCGCAGGCCCTGATCGATCTCGACCTGCCCCTGCCCCAGCCGGGCCCGCGCGACCTGCGGGTGGCGGTGCGCGCGGTGGCGGTGAATCCGGTCGACACCAAGGTGCGACGCGGCGCTGCCACCGATGGCCCGCGCGTGCTGGGGTGGGATGCGGTCGGTGTGGTCGATGCAATTGGTAGCGAGGTGACCCTGTTCCAGCCCGGCGATGCGGTGTACTACGCCGGTGTGATCGATCGCCCGGGCAGTAATGCCGAATACCAGCTGGTGGACGAGCGCAGCGTTGGCCGCAAGCCGGCCAGCCTGGACGATGCCGCCGCTGCGGCGCTGCCGCTGACCGCCATCACCGCGTGGGAACTGCTGTTCGACCGCCTGCGCATCGCCGAAGGCGGCGGCGATGGCCAGACCCTGCTGGTGATCGGGGCAGCGGGTGGCGTGGGTTCGATCCTGGTGCAGTTGGCGCGTCGGCTGACCAGACTCACCGTGATCGGCACCGCCTCGCGCCCGGAGACCCAGGACTGGGTGCAGGCGATGGGCGCGCACCATGTGATCGACCACACCCGGCCGCTGGCCGAGGGCCTGGCCCGGCTGGGCATCACCCAGCTGGACCATGTGGCCAGCCTGACCCACACCGACCAGCACTATGCGCAGCTCGTCGAGCTGCTGGCGCCGCAGGGGCAGCTGGGGCTGATCGATGATCCGGGCCAGATCGATGTGATGGCGCTGAAGCGCAAGGCCCTGTCGCTGCACTGGGAATCCATGTTCACCCGGCCGCTGTACAGGACCACGGACATGCAGCGCCAGCACGAACTGCTGAACCGGGTGGCCGATCTGGTCGATGCCGGTGTGCTGCAGACCACGCTGGGCGAGCACTTCGGGCGCATCGACGCGGCCAACCTGCGACGCGCGCATGCGCTGCTGGAGAGCCATCGGGCCAAGGGCAAGATCGTGCTGGAAGGCTGGTAAGGGTTCGGGCCAACCGGAGACAAGAAACCCGAAGCGATCCTTCTGACCTTCATCCACGCATGGCGTGGATCTACTGCAGATCGCGGAAGTCCGTGAAAGGCGGGGTGGCATGGGTTTGCGGGACCGCAGGCGCCATGGATGGGTTTACGACGTGTCCCGCAAATCCATGCCACTCCGCCATCCCACCGAATGCTGCCTTTCGATGTTGACGTTGCCTCTGCGGGTGCAGGGCGCAGCCCTGCCGGACCCCCTACGCCACGCCGTTGTCCACATGCTCGGTAAAGCCCGGCCGTGGGCGCAGGCGCTCGAACCAGGCTTCCACGTGGGGCAGCGCCGGTTTGTTGCCGGGGGTGCTGCGCCAGCGCTGCGCCGACAGGCCCAGGACGATGTCGGCGAGGGTGAAGGTGGTGCCCGCCACGTAGGCGTTGCTGGCCGCCAGTTGCGCGTCCAGCGTGTCCATCAGCTGGTTCCAGTGCGCCAGGCTTGCCTCGGCGCGTGCGTCATCCGCAAAGTCGGGGTGCTGGCGTACGCGGGCCATGAACACGTGGCGCCAGGCGCTGTTGAGGTCGGTGGCCTGCCAGTCCATCCATTGCTCGACCCTGGCGCGGTCCTGCGCCGTGGCCGGCAGCAGGTCATCGCGGCCCTGGCGTGCGGCCAGGTAGCGGCAGATGCTGTTGGACTCCCACAGCACGAAGTCGCCGTCGCGCAGCACCGGTACCTGCCGGTTCGGATTCAGCGTGGTCAGCAGGTCCGGCAGCGGTGACGGTTCATGCTTCAGCGGGAGATCGAGTTCGGCGCACAGCCACAGCACCTTGCGTACGTTGATCGAGGTGGGTTTTCCGTACAGTACAAACATGGGCTCGTTTCAGCACTTGAGACTGGGCCAGCCTACACTTGTCCCATGCAAACCGAATTCCTCCTCGTCGCCGGCCTGCTGCTGGTCGTGCTTGTCCTGCAACTGGTGGCGCTGCTGCGCCGCCCGCCCCATGATCGGCTGGAACAGGCCGTGCGTGATGAAGCGCGCATCGGCCGCAGCGAGTTGCGCGAGCAGCTCGATGGGTTCGCGCGCGCGCTGACCGATCTGTCCACCCGCACCGATCAGCGTCTGGATCTGCTGCGCGAAGCGCTGGGCGAAGATGCGCGCAAGGCCCGCGCCGAGGCGGCCGACAGCCAGCAGCGCAGTGCCGTCTCGCTGGGCGAACGCCTGCAGGAACTGCGCGTGCAGCTGGATGTGTTCGGCCAGCAGCAGGAGGCGCGCATCCATGCCTTCGGCCAGCAGCTGCAGGAACTGACCGCGCGTACCGACACCCAGTTCGGTGCGCTGCGGCAGGCCCTGGTGGAGGATGCCCGCAAGGGCCGCGAAGAAGGCGCGCAGTCGCAGCAGCGCCTGACCGAGAGCCTGGGCCTGCGCCTGCAGGAGCTGACCCAGCGCAACGAACAGCGCATCTCGGAAATGCGCGCCACCCTGGAAGAACAGCTGCGCGCGCTGCAGGCCGACAACGCGCAGAAGCTCGAGCAGATGCGCCATACCGTCGACGAGAAGCTGCAGTCCACGCTGGAAACGCGGCTGGGCAATTCGTTCAAGCTGGTGTCCGAACGGCTGGAACAGGTGCAGCGCGGGCTGGGTGAAATGCAGCAGCTGGCGACCGGCGTGGGCGATCTGAAGCGGGTACTGACCAACGTCAAGAACCGCGGCAGCTGGGGCGAAGTGCAGCTGGAGAACATCCTCGAGCAGACCCTCACCCAGGAACAGTACGCGCGTGGGGTGAAGGTGCGTCCTGACGGCAACGAGATGGTCGATATCGCCGTGCGCCTGCCGGGCCGTCGCGACGATGACACGCCGGTCTGGCTGCCGATCGATTCCAAGTTCCCGCGCGAAGACTATGAGCGCCTGCTTGATGCACAGGAACAGGGCGATGCCGAGGGCGTTCGCCTGCAGGGCATCCAGCTGGAACGCGCGATACGTGTGCAGGCCAAGTCGATCTGCGAGAAGTACATCGTGCCGCCGCACACCACCGATTTCGCGGTGATGTTCGTGCCCACCGAAGGACTGTATGCCGAGGTGATCCGGCGCCCGGGTCTGGTCGACCTGCTGCAGCGCGAGCATCGCGTGGTGGTGGCCGGGCCGACCACCGTCACCGCGCTGCTCAACAGTCTGCAGATGGGCTTCCGCACATTGGCCATCGAACAGCGGTCCAGTGAAGTGTGGACGTTGCTGGGTGCCGTCAAAACCGAGTTCGGCAAATTCGGTAGCGTGCTCGACAGCGTGAAGACCAAGCTCGATCAGGCCAGCAAGCAGATTGACCAGACAGGGGTACGCACGCGTGCCATTGCCCGGAAGCTGCGGGATGTCGAGTCGCTGCCGGCCGAACAGAGTCGGCAGTTGCTTCCCGACAGCCTGCTGCCCGAGGAGGGGAGCGAAGAAGGCAATGAGGGCGAAGAGGCCTGAGCAGGGCTGACACGCCGCGTGCATGGCGCTGTGCGTATGCTGGCCGCCGTCCACCTCGATCAGGTACCGCCATGCGTTTCCATCGCTTTGCCAGCCTTGCCCTGGGCGTGCTGCTTGCCGCCTGCAGCAGCACCCCACCGGCCAGTGAAGACGCAGGCACGGTAGCCGCGGCGGCCGACAGCCCTGAAGCCGCGGCAGCCTATGAAGAAGCACGCGATGTGGACTGCCGCGCGGCGGGCGGTACCCTGCAGCCGTTGGGCCGCCTGCAACGCGTGCAATGCGTGATTCCCTATGCCGACGCCGGCAGGACCTGCAGCAGCAAGAGCGACTGCAGCGGGCAGTGCCTGGCCACGGGCGAGTTGGCTGCCGGCGTGGTCGCGACCGGCACCTGCCAGCGTGATATCAGCCAGAACTTCGGTTGCCGCCAACGCGTCGACGATGGCAAGGCGCAGGGCACGATCTGCGTGGATTGAGGGTAGTGCCGGCCGCTGGCCGGCAGCCTCATGAACCTTCGGGAACGGTCGTGCGGTTGCCGGACCGCGGCCGGCACTACCGGACACGTGCGGCGGTATGCTGGTGGGCCTTTCCCCGCTGTAGCCGGAGCCCCCGCGTGAGCACCCCGATCCAGGACATTTCCCTCACCACCATCGATGGCCAGCCGTCCTCTCTCGCCGACTACCAGGGCAAGGTACTGCTGCTGGTCAACGTGGCGTCCAAGTGCGGCCTGACCCCGCAGTACGAAGGCCTGCAGGCGCTGTACGCGGAGAAGCACGCGCAGGGCCTGGAGGTGCTGGGCTTCCCGGCCAACAACTTCCTCGGCCAGGAGCCCGGCAGCGAGGCGGAGATCCAGCAGTTCTGCCAGCTGACCTACGACGTGAGCTTCCCGATGTTCGCCAAGATCAGCGTGGCCGGTGAAGACACCCACCCGCTGTACCAGCAGCTGACCGCCGCGCAGCCGCAGGCGATCGGCGAAGGCCCGCTGCGCGAGCGCCTGGCCAGCAAGGAGATTCCGATCCACCCGGCCCCGGCGGTGCTATGGAACTTCGAGAAGTTCCTGGTCGGCCGCGATGGCAAGGTCATCGCCCGCTTCGCCCCGGACGTTGCCGCCGATGATGTGCGCCTGCGCGAAGCCGTCGAGGCGGCGCTGGCGGCCTGAAACGACGTGCCAACCAAGGTTGGCACCTACCGGTAAAACAAAAAACCCCGCCGAGGCGGGGTTTTTTCATGCGTTGCCGGCAGTGGTCAGTTGGTCCACTGCGGCATCGGCATCGCATCGACCGGGATCGGTGAGTTCGCATCGTCGCGGCCACGCTCGCGCTTGCCGCGCAGGTCGTTCTCGATCTGGTAGTTGCGGCGCTGCATCCACGCATCGCGGACCAAGGCGTATTCGTCCACCGCGGTATCGCGCAGGTCGTCGATCGCCAGCAGCTGCGCACGGGTATCGACCAGCTGCAGGCCCTGCAGGCCGATGCGGTACTTGTCGCTTTCGATACGGCGGATCGGCGACAGCGGGATGTCACCGGCCAGGCCGAACACATCACGCACGGTGCGCGGGCCGAAGAACGGCAGCTCCACGTAACGCGAACGACGCCAGCCCCAGGCACCCAGGGTCTGCCCGAAGTCCTCGTTGCGACGCGGCACCATCGCCTTGCTGGCCGGGTCGAACAGGCCACCAATGCCCAGCGTGCTGTTCATCAGGAACCGGCCCAGGGTGTCCCAGGCATCGCCCGGGCGGCCTTGCAACAGCTGGTTGGTGATGGTCAGCGGCGCACGCAGGTTGCTGAAGAAGTTGCTCACGCCGGTACGCGCAAAGCGCGGCACCACGTGGGTATAGGCGGTCGCCAACGGGCGGGCGATACCGCGGTCGACGGCGTTGTTGAACCCGTGCACCTTGCGGTTGAACGGTTCCCACGGGTCGTACGCGGTGGTGTTGGTGGTGCTGCCATTGGCACCGTACAACGCGTCGAAGTCGTCATCGCCGCCCGGAGCGGTGGCGGCGGCGGCATCATTGCCGGTTGCACCCTGCGAAGCGGTAGCCGGTGCCGGAGAGGCCGCAGCAGGTACGGGGGCGTCGGCAACGGCGCTCGCAGCAGGCGCATCCGCACCAACAGCGTTATCGACGGAGGAGGTGCTCGTGGCCGGCACCACGGTGTCGGCCACCGGTGCGTCGCTGCGTGCCGGTTTGCCGGCACAGGCGCTGAGCGCGGCGGCCAGGAGGATCAGAGGGAAAACGCGCACGACGTTCATGTCAGCTCGCAGCAGAAGTAGCGTTGAAGTCCAGGACGGGCGACAGCCGGTAGGCCGCGCTCAGCTCGTTGTAGCCGGCGGGGGCGCCGGAGATTGTCAGCGGATGGCCGCCCTGGCGCGCGCGTGCGGCCAACTCGGCCAACAACGCCAGGCCGGCGCTGTCCACGCGCTCGACCTCCGCCAGTTCCAGCCGCGACAGCTGCGCAGGCAGGGCCTGCAGTTGCGGCCACAGCGCGATCACCGCTGCACGGTCAAGCACCCCGCGCAGGCGCAGGGTGTCGCCTTCCAGCAGCGCCAGCGCCTTATTTGCCATTGCCGGCCGGCCCAGCCTGCATGCTGCCGCTGCGCAGTTCGGTGGCCACCTGCTTGATGCCCTTCTGTCGCAGCGGGGCATCGAACTGGTTGCGGAAGGTCTGCACATAGGAGATGCCTTCGATGTTCACGTCGAAGATCTTCCACTGGCCGCCTTCGTTGCGCATCCAGTACTCGACCGGCGTCGGCTCGCTGCCGGCACGCACCAGCTCGGTGCTCACGCGCACGCCGCGGTTGCCCGGCAGCGGGCTTTCGCCCTTCAGGCGGAAGCTCGGCTTGCCCTGGATGTTGAGCAGGGTCGAGCCATAGCGCTGCATCAGGTTGTCGGCCATCGCATTGGCGAACAGCTTGATGTCCGCATCGGCGGCACCACGGGCGTGCGTGCCCAATACCAGGCGTGCTGCATAGTCGCGGTCGAAGGTGCGGTTGAGCTCACTGTCGATATAGCTGCGCAGGCTGGCCGGGTTGCCGCTGAACTCGGCTCGGCGCTGCTGCAGGGTCGTGAGGATGCGCGTGCTGGCGTCGATCACCACCTTGCCGGCCTGGCCCTGGGGGGCGGCGGCAGCGGCGGGGGCGGCCTGCGCCTGGGCCAGGAACGGGGTGGCCAGCAGCAGCGACGAGGCGAGCAGGGCCGGGATCAGTTTCATCTTCATGGTTGCGGTTCCGTTGCAGGCGCCTGCGCGCCATCGTTGGGCTTCGGAGCAGCGCCGCCACCGGCGCCGCCACTGAACATGTATTTGCCGACCAGCTGCAGCAGGTCCACGGCCGGCTGGGTGAAGACGATCTCTTCGCCGGGCTTGAGCACGTCCGGATCGCCGCCGGGCTGCAGACCGATATAGCTCTCGCCGAGCAAACCACTGGTGAAGATGCCCGCCGAGGTATCGGCCGGCAGATCCTTGACCTTGCTGTCCATGCGCAGGGTCACGATCGATTCGAACTTCACCGGGTCCAGGTCGATCGCCGCGACCTGGCCGACGGTGACACCACCGATCTTCACCGGCGCCTGCTTGCGCAGCTGGCCAACCTGGGAGAAGCGTGCCTTGAGTTCATAGCCTTCGCCACCCCAGCTCCAGCGCTGGTTGGTCGAGGCCACGGCCAGCACCATCAGCGAGGCCAGGGCCAGCAGCAGGAAAGCGCCGACGGAGAATTCGAGTCTGGGACCGCGGATGGCCATGTGGATTACCTGATCAGTCGTGGTGGCCGCACGCCGATGCGCGCCGCCGATGGAGGGGTTAGGTGAACAACATTGCCGACAGCACGAAGTTGAACATCAGCACCAGCAGCGAGGCGTTGACCACCGCACGGGTGGTGGCGACGGACGTGCCTTCGATGGTCGGTTCGGCGTGGAACCCGACATAGGCGGCAACCAGTGCGGCGGTGCCACCGAAGATTGCCGATTTCAGCATCGCCACGCCGAAGTCGTCCCAGAAGTCCACGCTGCCACGCAGTGCCGACCAGAACACGCCGTTGTCCAGGCCCAGCACGTGCACGGCTTCGAAATAGCTGGCGCTGATCGCCAGCGAACAGAAGATGCCGGTCAGCAGCGGCACGGTCAGTACCGCCGCCCAGAAGCGCGGCGCCACGGCCTTGGCCACCGGGTCGATGGCCATCAGTTCCAACGCCTTGATCTGGTCGGTGGCGCGCATCAGGCCCAGTTCGGCGGCGATCGAGCTGCCGGCGCGGCCGATGAACAACAGCGCGGTCAGCACCGGTGCCAGCTCGCGGTACAGCGACAGGCCGAGCAGGGTGGACAGCGCGTCGGCCGCACCGAAGGTGGTCAGCGTGCGGTAGCCCTGCAGGGTCAGCACCAGGCCGACGAAGGCGCCGCCCACGGCGATGATCGGCAGCGAGCGCGCACCGATCTTGTAGATCTCGCGGGTCAGCTCGGCCAGGAAATCACGGGTCGGCAGCGAACCGCGCAGCACGGTCAGCGAGAACAGACCGGCACGGCCCAGCGAACGGGTGGCTTGCACGAACGGCATCAGGCAACCCTCGCGCGCGGTGCGGCATCGAACGGAATGGGACCGTCGGGCTGGCCGTGCAGGAACTGCCGCAGCAGCGGGTCCTCACTGGACTGCAGCGCTTCGGGCGTGCCCTGGAACACGATGCCGCCGTTGGCGATCGCGATCACCTGGTCGCAGATCGGCAGGGTCTCGTGCACGTGGTGGCTGACGATGATGCTGGTCAGTCCCAGGCTGTGGTTGAGGCGCTGGATCAGGCTCATGATCACACCCGAGGCGATCGGGTCCAGCCCGGTCAGCGGCTCGTCGTAGATCATCAGCGGCGGGTCCAGGGCCAATGCACGGGCCAGTGCCACGCGGCGGGCCATGCCACCGGACAGTTCACGTGGCCAGGCATCGGCGGCGGCCAGCAGGCCGACCGAATGCAGCTTCATCTGCACCAGCCGGCGCAGCACCGGTGCCGGCAGGCGGGTGTGGGTGCGCAACGGCAGGGCGACGTTTTCGGCTACGGTCAAGTCGGTCAGCAGGCCATTGCCCTGCAGCAGTACGCCAACGCTCTTGCGCATCTCCAGCAGTTCGGCGGTGCGCTGCGGGATCGGCTTGCCGAACAGGGTGATGTCGCCTGCAACCGGGCGCAGTTCGCCGGTCAGCGCCGCCAGCAGGGTCGACTTGCCGCTGCCGGAGGGACCCAGCACGGCAGTGATGCTGCCTTTGGGCACCTGCAGCGAAACGTCGCGCAGGATCGTGCGCCCGCTCCGGTCGATGCGGACGTTGGACAACTGCACCAGACTGGAAGTGGAAGCCGACATGGGCACCCTTAACGTTTTTTCGACATTGAAGCATCGGGTCAGACTGCTGAACATAAGCAGACTGGACGGTCCAGTATTGTTGCACGGTCGGACCGCCGCCAGACCGGGACAATTCCTGAAACGGCCGGAACAATCCGTCGCGATCACCGTGCCCCGGCATTGAATACGGCCGGGTGTGCTGCACACTGTGCACGATGAGTGACCCGGGCAGCGATTTCCGCCTCTACCATTCCAATTCGCTGGACGTGCTGGCTGCCCTGCTGGCGCGCAACGTGCGTGTGCCGGTGCCGGGACAGCCGCTGCTGGCGCCCGAGGTGGTGCTGATCCCGCAGGTAGCGATGCGGCGCTGGCTGCAGGCGACCCTGGCTGCGGAGTATGGCGTGGCCGCCAACCTGGAATTCCTCACCCCCGGTGAGTTCGTTGCCCGTGCATTGAACGCCAATGTCGAGGGCGAAGCCGACGACCTGGACGCGGCCGCCCTGCATTGGCGCCTGTACCAGGCCCTGCGCGACCCGCACCTGTTGGCGCAGCCCCCCATGCGTGCGCTGCAGTCCTATCTTGCCGGTGGTGACGCGCTGAAACCCTGGGCCCTGGCCGGCGAACTGGCCTCGGTGTTCGAGAAGTACCAGGCCTGGCGCCGCGACTGGCTGCTGCGCTGGGAAGCCGGCGCCGACGCCGCCGATCCGCAGGCCATCCTGTGGCGCAGCATCGCCGCAGGCCATGGTTACCGCGCGCGCCGCATCCAGGCCTATCTGGACCGCTTCGAGGGCGCCGGCCAGCCGCTGCCGAAGGGCCTGCCGCCGCGGATGTCGGCGTTTGCCACGCTCAACATCTCGCCCGACGTACTGCGGGTGATGGCCACCCAGTCGCGGGTGGGCGAACTGCATTTCTATCTGCCCACCCCGGTGCAGTCCTACTGGGGCGACCTGCAGACCCTGGCAGAGCGCCTGCGCAGCGGCGCGCCGGACCCGTTCGGCGAGGCCGCCGGCGAGAACCGCCTTCTGGAAGCGTGGGGTGCGGCCGGCCGCGATTTCATGGCGGTGCTGGGCAGCTATGAAGTGGTGCATCCGGCCGGCGAGATCGCGGCCTACTCCGACCCCGAGGAAGATACGCGCCCGACCATGGACCAGGGCGGGCTGTCCGACAGCCTGCTGCATCGCCTGCAGCGCGACCTGTTCCACCGTCGTGCATTGCCTTCCGGGGAATTGCGCGATGGCCTGCGCAGCGACGACCCGAGCCTGCAGGTGCACGCCTGCCACACCCGCCTGCGCGAGCTGCAGGTGCTGCACGACCAGCTGCGCAGCCTGCTGCAGGACCCGCGCTTCGACCCGCCGTTGCAGGCGCGCGAGATCGCCGTGCTGGCGCCGGACATCGATCCGTATGTGCCCTACCTGGAAGCGGTGTTCGGCGGACGGGGGGGCGAGGACGAACACATTCCCTATGCGCTGGCCGACAGCAGTCCGTTGGCCGGCGAGCCGCTGGCCGACGTGTTCGTGCACCTGCTTGGCCTGCCGATTTCGCGCTTCGGCCTGAACGAGGTGCTGGATCTGCTGGCCAGTGCACCACTGGCCGAGGCCGCCGGTCTGGAAGCGGTGGACTTCGACCGACTGCATGGCTGGCTGCAGCAGGCGGGCGCCCGCTGGGGCCTGGATGCCCAGCATCGCGACCAGCTGCAGGCCCCCAGCGATGACGCCTATACCTGGCAGTTCGCGCTGGATCGCCTGCTGCTGGGCCACGCCACCGGCAGTGAGGTGGACCTGGCCGGGGTGGCGCCGTGGATCGAACTGGAAGGCGGGGCGCTGGATGCGCTGGACCGGCTGCTGCGCCTGCTGCGCGTGCTGGCCGTCTACCAGCGCCGGCTCGGCGAGCTGTTGACCCCGGCACAGTGGCGGCAGCGCCTGCTGTCGCTGCTCGATGCCCTGCTGCCGACACCGCCCAGCTCGCCCAACAGTCAGCGCGCGCTGGAGCGCCTGCGCAAGCTGCTCAACCAGTTCGCCGAGGATGCGTACAAGGCCGGGTTCGCCGACGGCGTGCCGCCGGAGGTGGTGCGTGCGCACTTCGCCGGTGCACTGGCCGAGGCCGATACGCGCGCGCCGCTGTTGACCGGTGGTATCAGCTTCGGCCGCATGGTGCCGATGCGCCTGCTGCCGTTCCGGGTGATCTGCGTGCTCGGCCTCAACGATGGTGATTTCCCGCGTCGTGACCCGGCCGCCGGCCTCAACCAGCTCACCGCCGAACTGGATACGCCGCGCCGCCGTCCCGGCGACCGCTCCACCCGCGAAGACGATCGCTTCCTGTTCCTGCAGCTGTTTGCTGCCGCCCAGGACGTGTTCTACCTCAGCTATCTCGGCGCGGACCCGCGCGATGGCAGCGTGCGCGAACCCTCGGTGCTGGTCAGCGAACTGATCGACGCTGCCGCGGCCTATCACCTCGATCCGTCGACCGCCACGCGCGATTTCACCGTGCGCCACGCGCTGCAGCCGTTCTCGCCGGCCGCCTTCGGTGATGGCGACCCGCGCCGCTTCAGCTATCGCCGGCAGTGGCATCCGGCTGCCGGGCGACTGGGCGGCCAGCGCGGCGGCCTGCTGCCGTGGTTCGACGCCGCACTGCCGCCACCGGCGGATGACGCGGTGGAAGAAGAGGTCTCGCTGGAGAGCCTGCGTCGTTTCCTGTGCGATCCGGCCGGCCAGTTCCTCGCACAGTCGCTGGGACTGCGCCTGGCCGACGACGTCGAGGACGTCGACGACCTGGAGCCGCTGGTGCTGTCCTCGCGTGGGCCGGAGAAGCGCAGTGTGCAGCTGGCCGTGGTGCAGGCCACCCTGGCCGGAGACAGCGAGCCGCTGTACCCGCGGCTGCGCGCACGCGGGCTGCTGCCGTCGGGCATCCTCGGCGAGCGCCAGTTCGAAGTGGAACAGCTGAAGACCCGCCCGTACGCCACGGCCATGCTCGGCTGGTTGCAGGGCACGCCGCTGGAAAGTCGCCGCTATGAAGTGGAGATCGACGGTGTGCGCCTGCATGGGCGGGTGGGCGATCGCCATCCCGAGGGCCTGGTGCGCCTGCGCGCTGGCGCCCTCAACGGCAACGCGGTGATCCGCCAAGGGCTGGACTGGCTGTTGGCCAACGCCGCCGGCGATGCTTTGCCGCTGGTGCAGTTCCACGATAGCGGAGATGCCGGCCCCGGTCCGCATGTCTTGCCTGCGCTGACCGTACCTGCAGCCCGCGCGGCATTGCGCGCGCTGCTGCAGCTGCGCCAGCGCGGCCTGCGCGAGCCGCTACGGTTCGCGCCCTACACCGGCTGGGTGCTGTTCAACGCGCCGGTGGAAAAGCAGCGCAGCGAAGGCTGGAAACAGTGGCATGGCAGCGATCGCAGCTGGGGTGAAGCCAACAGTGATGCCTGGCAGCTGCTGCTGCGTGGCGCCGATCCATTTGCCGACGACGCCAGCTACGCCGATCTGCTGCGCAACAGCCAGGTGGTCTTCAGCGCCGTGCGCGAAGGGCGCAGCTTCGGCAATGATCCACAGGCAGGCCACGCATGAGCAGTGTTGCCGAGGGCCCTTTCATCAACACGCATTGCCCCGACCCTTACCTGGCGTTGCCGCTGCACGGCACGCGACTGATCGAAGCCAGTGCCGGCACCGGCAAGACCTTTACCCTGGCGACGCTGTTCACCCGTCTGGTGGTCGAACAGGGCCTGCGTATCGGCCAGATCCTGGCGGTGACCTTCACTGACGCCGCCACCCAGGAACTGCGCAAGCGCATCCGCGAGCGCCTGGCCCTGGCCGCACGCCTGGTCGATCTGCCGCCAGGCGACGATGAAACACCCGACGCGGCGCTGACCCGGCAGGTGCTGCAACGCCATCTGCAGGACGGCACGGAAAGCGCCAAGGCGTTGAAGCGGCGCCTGCAGGTGGCTGCCGATGAAATCGACCTGGCGGCGATCTTCACCATCCACGGATTCTGCACCCGTGTGCTGCGCGAACATGCGCTGGAGAGCGGGCATACCTTCGACCCGCCCGAGCTGCTGGCCAGCGATCGCGAGCTGCTGGAAGAGCTGGCGGCCGATCTCTGGCGTGTGCATGCCAACGACCCGGCAACGCTGGAACCGCTGACCTGGTTGTGGTCCCACCCGGATGCGCTGGCGGCTGACCTGCGCGCGCTGCTGGCACCGCCACCGCTGCACCCCCCACTGCAGCCGCTGGCCGTGGACGATCCGCGCCCGGCGCTGCAGGGTGCGGCGGCGGAACTGTCGATGGCCGTGCGCGAGCACGGTGAGCGCTTCTTCCTGGACCTGTGCGAAGCGGTCGACAACAAGTGGATCAACGGCGTTTCCTACAAGCTGGGCTGGCTGCACCCGCTGGGCCGCCAGCTGTTGGGCTGGGCCGAGCGCGGCGACGCAGCCGAACTGCTGTCCAGCGACCGCTTGCCGGCGCTGCTGCCCGATGCGCTGGTGGCCAAGACCAACAAGAAGTTCGCCGAGCGCACGCCGTCCTCGCCGCTGCAGGCACCGCTGCAGCGCTACGTGGCACTGCTGGCCCAGCGCGAACAGTGGTTGCGGGCCAGTGCGCTGAACTTCCTGCATGCGCTGCGCGAGGATGCCACCCAGCGCCTGGCGGCCCTGAAACGCCTGCGCCGCGTGCAGACCTACGACGATCTGATCGACGGTGTGGCCCGCGCGTTGGAAGGCCCGCAGCGGCTGGACCTGGTGAAGCAGCTGCGTGCGCAGTACCGCATCGCCCTGGTCGATGAATTCCAGGATACCGATGATCGCCAGTGGGGCATCTTCCATACCGTGTTCGGCGCCTCGCCGGAGGTGGACGAATTGGGGCTGCAGCCGGCGCTGTTCCTGATCGGCGACCCCAAACAGGCCATCTATGGCTTCCGCGGCGGCGACATCCATACCTACCTGAAAGCCAAGCAGGTGGCCGAGCAGGCACCGGCGCTGGACCAGAACTTCCGCTCGCGCCCGGCCGTGCTGCGCGCGCTGCAGGCGCTGTACGCCAACGCTGGCGAAGACGCATTCCTCGAACGCGACATCCAGTTCGAACCGGTGCGCCCGGGTGGCGTGCGTGCCGATGAGGATTACCTGCGTGATTGCCGGGCCGCACCTGCCCTCACCCTGCGGCTGTTGCGCAGCGAGGGTGAAAAAGCTCTCGGCGCCGATGCGTCGCGCGACGCGGCAACCCAGGCCTGCGTGGCCGCGATCCACCAGATCCTGCTGGAGGCGCGTGCCGGCACCGCGCTGCTGCGTGGGCGCCCGGTGCAACCCGGCGATATCGCCGTGCTGGTACGCTCGCATCGCGAAGCCACGCTGGTGCAGCGTGCACTGGCCGCAGTTGGCATTCCCGCGGTGGCGGCCGGCAAGCAGAGCCTGTTTGCCACCAGCGAGGCCCGCGACCTGCGTGCGCTGCTGCTGGCCCTGCTGCAACCGGCCGACGAAGGACGCCTGCGCACTGCATTGGCAACGGTGCTGCTGGGGCAGCGCGCAAGCGCGATTGCCAGCATGGAGCGCGAGGGTGACCTGCAGCGCGGGTTCCAGACCCAGCTGCTGCACTGGCGCGAGCGCTGGCAGCGTGGTGGCCCGTTCGCGGTGGTAGCCGATGTCTGCGCCGCGCAGGGCGAGCGCCTGTTGGCGCTGATCGATGGCGAGCGGCGCCTGACCAATTACCTGCAGCTGGGCGAACTGCTGCAGGAAGCCTCGGCGCAGGCACTGGGCATGCACGGCCTGCTGGACTGGCTGCAGGGGCAGATGGTCAACGCCGACCAGGACGATGAGCAGCAGCTGCTGCGGTTGGAGTCCGATGCGCGGCGGGTGCAGATCATCACCCTGCACAAGAGCAAGGGCCTGGAATACCCGCTGGTGTTCCTGCCGTTCGTGGGTATCGATGGCGGCGCGCCGAACACCGCTACCCACTGCACCGTGCACCTGCAGGGCGAGCGTCAGCTGCACTGGAAGCTGGACAAGGACGAAGCCTGGGAAGCGGCCAGCAGCCAGCGCGAGCGCGAACAGCGTGCAGAAGACGCGCGCCTGCTGTACGTCGGCCTGACCCGCGCCGAGCATGCGCTGTGGATCGCCACCGGCGATCTGGCTGGCCACGCGAAAACCCGCCTGGCCCCGTTGCTGGGCGATCTGCAGGTGCTGCGCGCGCATGCGGACGTGGAGCTGGATGACAGCGCGTTGCCGGGCCGCCTGCCGCAGCTGCTGGCCGAAACCGAAGGTGAGCTGCCCGCGGTGCGTGCATTGACCCGCCGTGTGCCCCATGACTGGTGGGTCTACAGTTTCACCCAGCTGGCACATGCCGACGCGGGCAACGGGGACGATATCGAAGCGGCGGCCACCGAACTGCCGGCACCGGCCGCCGACGAACCCGCCGGTGCCGAGCTGCCGCTGGAACCGGCATTGCCGGAAGCCGCTGCAGAAGACATGGCGCCGCCGGATCCACGCTTCATGGGCAGCCGCTTCGGCAACGTCCTGCACGATGCGCTGGAGAACGTCGACTTCGCACTGTGGAGCGGCTGGCAGCCGCAGCAACCGGCACCGGAAGGACAGGCCGAGGTACTGCGCCGCTCGCTGCACGACGAAGGCTATGCCGACGAGGATCTGGACGATGGTGTGGCGGTGCTGGTGCCGCTGGTGGGCCATACCCTCACCGTGCCGCTGCCCGAAGGCGGTGCGCTGTGCAGCGTGCCCGAGCACGAGCGTCGCGCCGAGATCGAGTTCCACTTCGCCATCGAACCGACCGCAGTACCGGTGCTGCTGCAACTGCTGCACGACCACGGTATTTCCAGCGCGCGGCGCGGCTTCGGCCTGCGCAGAAGGCTGGAAGGCCTGATGACCGGCAAGATCGATCTGACCTACGTGCGTGATGGCTGCTGGTATGTGCTGGACTACAAATCCAACCGGTTGCCGGGCTACAGCCCGGACCTGCTGGAGATCGCCATGCGCCACAGCGAGTACGACCTGCAAGCGCTGATCTACACCGTCGCACTGCATCGCTGGCTGCGTTTCCGCCTGGGCGCGGCCTACGACTACGCGCGCGACATGGGCGGTATCCGTTATCTGTTCTGCCGGGGCCTGGACGTTGCCGGCAACGGCGTGCACGTGCAGCGCTTCGCACCGGCATTGGTGGATGCGCTGGATGCCTTGTTTGCCGGCGGCGAAGCGGCCCAGGCCGCTATGGCGGCGCGCGCGCGCGGAGAAATCGCATGAGCCTGCTGCGCGATCTGCATCGCAGTGGCCAGCTGCGTACCCTGGACCACGCCCTGGCCACCAGCCTCAAGCGCCTGCGCGAGGACACGCCGGACGACGTGGCGTTGGCGGCCGCACTGGCCTCGCTGGCCGTGGCGCAGGGGCACGCTGGCTTCGATCCACGCCAGCCACAGCGCCTGATCGACGGCGTACCAGCATGGCCTGAGCCTGCGCAGTGGCTGGCACAACTGCAGGCCTCGCCTTGGGTAGCGACGCCGCAGGACGCCAGCGTCGCCGCAGAGGAAGCGCCGCTGGTGCTGGAGAACAGCCTGCTGTACCTGCGCCGTTACCGCGAGTACGAGCGGCAGCTGGCGGTCGGCCTGCAGCGCATCGGCCGCCATCCGCTGCCCGCACCGGACATGGCTGCCGTGGCGCCCCTGTTCGCGCGCCTGTTCCCGCAGGCCGCCACCAGCGAAGACCAGCAAGCACGCGCCGCCGGCGTGACCCTGCGCCACCCGTTGGCCCTGGTCACTGGTGGCCCTGGTACCGGCAAGACCACCACCATCGCCCGCCTGCTGCTGCTGTTGGCGGCACAGGCGCTGCACCAGGGCCTGCCCGTGCCGAAGGTAGCGTTGGCTGCACCCACCGGCCGCGCTGCCGAGCGCATGGCCGAAAGCCTGCGTTTGGCCGTACAGCGGCTGCAGGAGCAAGGGCTGGATCCGGCGCTGTGCACCGCGCTGCCCAGCACAGGCACCACCCTGCATCGCCTGCTGGGGGTGATTCCCGATTCACCGCGCTTCCGCCATCACGCCGACAACCCGTTGCCGGTGGACGTGGTGGTGGTCGACGAAGCCTCGATGATCGACCTGCCGCTGATGGCCAAGCTGGTCGACGCGATCGCCAGCGGCACCCGCCTGATCCTGCTCGGCGATCCCGACCAGCTGCCATCGGTGGAAGCCGGCGATGTGCTCAGCGCCATCCTGCGCGCCAGCGGCGATGGCATCGGCACCCGTGCCGACGATGCGCAGGCGCTGCATGGCCTGCTGGCAGCGGCCACGCTGCAGCCACAGGCAGCACCGCGGGCGTTCGCTGGCCGCCGTGTGCAGTTGCAGCGGGGCTACCGGCAGAGTGATGCACTGGACCTGGCACCGCTGGCGCAGGCCGTGCGCGGCGGTGACAGCGGCACCGCCCTGCGCCTGCTGCGCAGTGGCGAACTGGCCGGCGTCCGCTTCCATGAAGGCGAGGCAGATCCGTTGCGCGGCCAGCGCGAGCATCTGCTCGATCATTGGCGCGCGCTGGCCGACGCAGTGGATCCGGCGCAGGCGCTGCAGCAGGCTGGCCGCCTGCGTGTGCTGACCGCACTGCGCGAAGGCCCGCAGGGTGCGCGTGGCCTCAACAGCCGCATCGAACAGCTGCTGGCCGGCAACACCCCGGGCTACTTCCAGGGCCGGCTGCTGCTGATCACCGAAAACAGCTACCGCCACCGCCTGTTCAACGGCGATATCGGCATCTGCCTGCGCGATGGCAGCGGCGCGATGGTGGCCTGGTTCCCCGGCGAGGCCGCCGACCAGCCGCGCGCCTTCCACCCGGCAGCGTTGCCTGCACACGAGAGCGCCTTCGCCATGACCGTGCACAAGGCGCAGGGCTCGGAGTTCGACGAAGTGTGGCTGCAGCTGCCACGGCAGGACAGCCGCGTGCTCTCGCGCGAGCTGGTCTACACCGGTCTGACCCGTGCCCGCCAAGTGCTGCATGTGGCGGGCAGCGCGGACGTGCTGCAGGCGGCATTGAAACGACATGCCAGCCGTCTGGGTGGCCTGGCCTGGCGGCTGGGCGCGGAAGAGGTGTCCGACGAACCAACGTGTATCGAACAACCCACGGTGCAGGGCCAATTGTTCTGATCATGGGTCGGATCCCTTTCCCAACGGGAAAGGGCTCTGACCCCATCGAGGTCTCGGCGGCGCCTCTGTCGCATTTGCCCTTCTGGGATCGCTAGCCAGAAGCAGTCGAGCAGGGCTCGACTCTACAAAAGCGTGCTTCGATCGTTTCGGGGTTCATCCACGCATGGCGTGGATCTACGCGATCAACACCAGCCCATCCGGATACACGATCGCCGCTTCGTCAGCACTCACATCGAAGAACCCAACGCCGTGCTTCTCGGCCAGGTCCTGCACCAGCCCATGCGCGCGCTCGGCCACCGGATACGCGAACGCGCCATAGATCACATCGCGGCCGATGCTGTACTCGGTCACTTCGGCGCGATCGTCATCGTCGCTGCTCAGCGGGCCGTTCAGCGGCGGAAAGACCGCCGCCATCTCCGCGAACCATGCCTGCAGCGCCGGGCTGCTGACCGCCGGATCGTCGTACTCGTGGCGCTCGCCCCACTGCGCCTGCTTCTCGAACCAGGCGATGAACGCCGCCGCTTCACGCGGGGCGACGCTGGCCTCGAACACCATCATGTCGTAACTCATTGAACCGTCCTGTGCAGCGCAGGGGTCAGAGCCCTCGCTCGAGGCGAAGGATCCGACCCCGGAGCGGGGTCTATCGGTGCACAGGGTAGCGTGCTACGGCTGCGGCCCCTCGGCTGCCAGCAGTCCCGGCGCCAACGCCTTTGCTTCCGGGAACAGCGCGAACCGCAGGCCGACCAGGCCCATCAGCGCCTCGTCGCGCGCCTTGCAGGCGGCCACGCTGCCGACCCGGCCCAACGAGGTGTCCAGCCGTTCGCGCAGCGCCTCGGCCGCCACAATCGGCTTGCGCGCGGCGATCTGCCGACGATAGTGCACGGCCACTTCCTCCAGGATGTGCTCGACCGCCTCGCGGCTGCGCTCCGGCAGCTCCAGCCGCGCCCGGCGCAGCTGCAGGATGTTCAGGCCGATGCGCGCCTCGTTGAGCATGTCCACCGACGCGATGTCGCTGCCTTCCGGGGTCGCCGCCAGGCGCGGTGCCAGCAGGCCGAGCAGGTCCAGCATGCGCGCGGCGAAGCGTTGCCGGTCCTGCTGGCCACGGCCCTCGGCCGCTTCGGCCAGCGTGGTCCAGCCCTGCCGTACCAGCCGGCGCGCGGTCCATTCGGCACCCACCGAGCGGAACAGCCGGGTCATCACCACCGCAAAGCCAATGCCGATGAACATCGCGATCGACGAGTTGGCGAAGGTCTGCACGTTGGCACTGTAGGTGTTCTGCAGGCTCAGCAGTGCGGCCAGGTTGACCGTCAGCGGCAGCGCGAACAGCGCGCTCTTCGGGTGGTGCAGCAGCAGGCCCAACGGCAGGAACACCACCGCCAGCACCAGCGCCAGCAGGCCGAAGTCGTGCACGGCGGGGAACACGCCGAACAGGTACACGCCGGCCACCAGCGACGCCACCATCGCCCACACCAGGAACGAGACCATGCTCGGCGCCGGGTCATCCTGTGCAGCAAAGAAGGCGGCGGTCACCGCGGCCATCATCGCGCCGTTGCCACCGCCCTCCCAGCCCAGGCCGATCCACAGCACGCAGTAGCTCATCAGCGCCACGCCGGCGCTGAGCGCGGAGAACAGTGCCATGCCGTAGTCGACGTGCTTGTCGGTGGCGGTGCGTTCGGTGCGGATGCGGTAGTGCGCACGGTCCAGCGGCGCGGTGCCCTGGTCGATCGCGTGCTGCAGGGTGCGGCAGTCCTGCCACAGGTCCACCAGCTCCTCCAGGCGCAGCAGCAGGCTGGCCAGCTGCAGGTGCTGCAGATCGCGGTCCACCTGTGGCTTCAGCGCACTGATGCGTGCGCGCAGGCGCGCGTAGTCGCTGGCACTGGACGGCGTGTCGATCCAGTCATGGATGTCATCGACCAGCGTCGGCAGGCCTTCCGGCAGGGTCTGTCCATCACTGCGCAGCGCGCTCAGGCGGTCGGCGATCGATGACAGCACCGGCAGCAGCAACAGCATGCGTTCGCGCAGGCGCTCCATCGATACGGCCGCGCCGGCATGGCGTGGGTCATCTCGGCGCAGGAACTCGATCAGTGCCTCGAACTGCACCAGGTCGGCGGCCAGCCGGTTGCGCGGGGCATGCGCACGGCCGCGCTCGAGGATCTGCCGGCACCACTGCGCCGCGTCCTCCATCCAGTTGCCGATGCGCGCGCCCAGCATCGGCCGCACCGAGGCCGGGAACAGCAGCGAGGCGAACAGCACCGCTACCACCGTACCGAGGATGATCTCCTCGCTGCGCGCCACCACGGTGTCGAAGATGGTCTCCGGCGAGGTCACCGCGGGGAAACCGATGAATGCAGTGGTGTAGCCGGCCAGCAGGAACGCGTAGCCACGTGGGCCACGGTTGAGCAGGGCCAGGAACAGGCAGCCGGCCAGCCAGATCGACATCGCCGCGCTCAGCACCAGCGGCGTTTCCACCAGGGCGGGCAACATCAGCAGGGTGGCCAGACCGGCGGCCAGGGTGCCGAGGATGCGGTACACGCCCTTGGCCCGGGTCGGGCCCAGCAGCGGCTGGCTGACGATGTACACCGTGCCCATCGCCCAGTACGGACGCGACAGGTTGCCGGCCATGGCGATGTACAGCGCGACGATCGCCGCCAGGTAGGTCTTGATCGAGAACAGCCAGGCCTGGCGGTCGGTCAGCCCGTTCATCGCTTACCTCGCCGTCGTCGGTGAAGCCGTGGCAGTGGCGTTGTCCTGCCAGCCACCGCCCAGTACCAGGAACAGGTGGATCTGGTCGCGCGAGACCTGTGCTTCGGCCGCGGCCAGGGTCGCATCGCTGCTGGCCAGGCTGCGGTCGGCATCCAGGCTGGACAGGTACGGCGTGCGGCCACCCTGGTACAAGCGGCGGTTCTGCTCTGCGGCCAGCGCGGCCTGCTCCTGCGCCACCTTCAACGACTGCAGGCGACGCAGATCCTGCGCATAGCGGTCCAGTGCGGTCTGTGTTTCGCGCAGTGCCTGCAGCACGGCATGGTCGAACTCGGCCAACGCGGCATCGGCGCCAGCCTCGGCGGCGTGGATGCGTGCATGCGTGCCCGAGGACGGCAGCGTCCACGAGATCAGCGGGCCGAACGACCACTGCTGGGTCATCGGCTGGCCGAAGTCTTCCAGCAGGCCGGCGGCGCCGACCGAGGCACCGAGGCGGATGTCCGGGTACAGCTCGGCGGTGGCGACACCAATCCGCGCGGTGGCCGAGGCCAGCTTGCGTTCGGCCTGGCGGATGTCGGGGCGGCGCTGCAGCAGCGCGCGGCCATCACCGACCGGAAGCGGCTGGGCGAGGGTCGGTGCATGCGCGCAATCGATCACCCCGGCCGGCAGCTGGCCCGGCGTCTGCCCAAGCAGTGCCGCCAGCGAATAGGCGGCGGCAGAACGCTGCGCGTGCAGCGGAGGCAATGCCGCCTCCAGCAGTGCGACCTGGGCATTGGCGCGGGCCAGTTCCGGCGGCGTGCCGCGGCCTGCGCTGATCAACCGCTGGGTGACCGAGCGGCTGCGCTGCTGCAGCTGCAGGGAATGCTCGGCGACATGCAGCTCATGGTTGGCGTGGCAGATCTCCAGGTAGCTGTCGGCCACCTCGGCCACCACGCTCACCTGGGCCAGGTCACGTGCAGCGGCCACCGACTGTTCGTCGGCGCGCGCCGCTTCGGCGCCGCGCTTGAGCTTGCCGAACAGGTCGAACTGGTAGCTGACCGCGAACTTGCCGTCGGCCAGGTTGATTACCGGCAGCTCGTGCTCCTGCAGGAAGGACTCGGCCGACAACTGCGCGCGGCTGACCCCGGCTTCGGCCTCGTACTCGAAGCCACCGGCGTCCATCGCCTGCTCGTACACCGCAGCAGCGCGGCGCAGGTGCGCATCGGCGGCCTTCAGTTCGACGTTGTCGCGCAGCGCCTGGGTGATCAGCCCATCCAGCACCGGGTCGTTGTACAGCGACCACCAGCGCGCCGGCAGCGCCTGGTTGGCGGCCACCTGCGGATTCCGGGTGTCGATGAAGGCCGCATTTGCCTGCGGGCGCTTGAACGCCGAGCCTTCCGGCAATGCGTAGTCCGGGCCGACGGTCTTGCACGCGGCCAAGCTGGCCAGGGCGACGATCAGGCCAAGGCGGGGCAGGGCGGTGTTCACAGGCCCGCCTGTGTCGGCGCGCCGCCGGCCTTCTTGTTCTGCACGTGGCGGCCGGTGTCCACGGTCACCGTGGCGGTGCGCCCGGCGATCAGCTCCACCCCGGCAGGCACCTCGTCGATGGCGATGCGCACCGGAATGCGCTGCGCCAGCCGCACCCAGTCGAAGGCCGGGGTCACGTTCGGCAGCAGGGTGCTGCCGTTGCTGCGGTAGCGATCCTCGATGCCGGCGGCGATGCTTTCGACATGGCCGTGCAGAGGGGTGTCTTCGCCCATCAGGCGGATGTCCACGCGCTGCCCCGGGGCCACGCCGCGCAAGCGGGTTTCCTCGAAGTAGCCATCGATGCGGAACGAACCGGTATCCAGCAGCGCCAGCACCGGCTTGCCGGCCACCACGTAGTCGCCCACGCGCATGGTGCGGTCGTTGACCCGGCCATCAGCCGGCGCGCGCACTTCGGTGCGGGCCAGGTTGAGTTCGGCCAGGTCAACCGCGGCCTGCGCAGTGGCCAGTGCGGCCTGCGCAGCCTGCAGCTTGGCCCGGCGCACTTCGGCATCCTCGGCGGCAACCAGATCCTGCAGGCTGCGGTCGCGGCCGATCTCGCGGCGCAGCTGCGCGACCGATGCCTGGCGCTCGGCCAGGCTGGCGCGGCTCTGCTCCAGCGCGATGCGATAGCGCGCGCGATCGATCACGAACAGCAGGTCGCCCTTTTTCACTGCCTGGTTGTCGGCCACCTGCACCGTTTCGACCAGGCCGGACACATCCGGCGCCACCTGCACCACGTCGGCGCCGACGTGGGCGTCGCGGGTCCACGGCTCATCCATGTAGTAGACCCACAGCTGGCGCAGCACCAGCAGGGCGACGATCACGGCTGCGCAGGTAAGCAGCACCGGCAGGGTCTTCTTCACGATCTTGTTCACGATTGCATCCAACGCAGGAGGTGGAACAGCAGGCCCAGCACGATTCCGTACAGCGCCAGGTTGAACAGCGCCGGATGCCAGACATGGCGATAGGCGCCGGCACGCTGCAGCAGCGCGTGCAGGCCGCTGTTGACCAAGTAGGCCAACACCATCAACCCGAGCAGGGTCGGGACGAACACTCCGTGGAGACTGAATTCACCGGGCATCGGAAGGGGCGGGGGCGGTATGGGGAAGGGGAGGTGGAACAGAACAACGGCAACGGGCTGAAGCCGCTGGCGCATGCACGGCAGCGGCGGTGTTCACGGACAGCGGGCTTACGTGATGCGGTCGGCGGCCTCGGCCAGCAGGCGCCACGCCTTCAGTACGGCGTGCAGTTCATCCGTGGAAAGCTCGCCGAACACGTCCTGGCGCAGGCCGATCAACTGGTCTTCCAGTTCGCGCACCAACGCCTGGCCTTCCTCGGTCAGCCACAGCAGGTTGGCGCGGCGGTCGCTGGCATCGCATTCGCGGCGGACCAGCCCACTGGCGCAGAGCTTGTCCAGCAGGCGCACCAGCGACGGGCCTTCCATGCCCAGCTGCTGGGCCAGCGCAACCTGGCGGATGCCACCGCCGGAGCGGCCGATCATCAACAGCGGCATGGTGCAAGCGGTGGAGATGCCGTAGCTGCCCAACCGGCTGTCGGCCAGGCGCTGCCACTGCCGCCCTGCGTACAGCAGGCCGGAGCTGAGCTGCATCTGCAGCACGGTGCGCTCGTCGAGGGGTCGGTCCATAAGTAATAGATAGGATACTACTAATTTCATTCCTATCAATAGGTTTTACTGAATGGGTGGGGTGTAGTGAGGAAAGCGTTGCGCCTGCTGGTTATCGGTTGGGGTGGCGGAGGGCCGGACGGGGCAGGGCACGCTGCAAGTACGTCCATGTAAGCTCGATCGGCGCATCCATGCGCCTCACGGCCCTGCCCCGCCCGGCCCTCCGCCGCCCACCCATCACCCCGCGAGCGCGGAGGGTTGGCTCTAAAGGCAGAAGCAGTGCGGACCAAGGTCCGCACCCACCAAAGCTGCAACCCGCGCAGTCTCCGCAGCCATGAACCCAGCTTTTGACCCCCGCTTTCGGGCGGTCCGGCCGCGCCCGCAGGAAACCGTCGGAGAGGCGGAGGGGCAGGCAGGGCAGGACCGTCCACGGCATGGATGCCGTGGCCGAGCCTACAACGACGTACTTGCGGCGTGTCCTGCCCTGCCTGCCCCTCCGCCTCTCGCTCAGCAGCCATGAGGCGCCGCAGGGGATCTCCCGATGAACCGTCCCCAGAGGACGACCCACCCCCCGGTCGGGTACGATGCTCGCCCCCCGTTCGGGCGCTGTATGCAATGAGCAAGAACAACGAAAAGGCCGCCCCGCAGGGCGATGTGACCCAGGTCCAGGCCGAGGATGCCGTGCGCACCCTGCTGCGCTGGGCCGGTGAGGACCCCACCCGCGAAGGCCTGCTGGATACCCCGCGCCGCGTGGCTGAAGCCTATGGCGACTGGTTCAGCGGCTACCGCGACGACCCGCGCGCCTACATGGAACGCACCTTCGAGGAAGTGGCCGGCTACGACGAGCTGATCGTCCTGCGCGACATCGAATACGAAAGCCACTGCGAGCACCACATGGCGCCGATCATCGGCCGCGTGCACGTCGGCTACCTGCCGGCCGGCAAGGTGGTGGGCATCAGCAAGCTGGCACGCGTGGTCGAAGCCTACGCCCGCCGCTTCCAGGTGCAGGAAAAGATGACCGCGCAGATCGCCCAGTGCATCCAGGATGTGCTGCAGCCGGTCGGTGTCGGCGTCGTCGTCGAAGGCGCCCATGAGTGCATGACCACCCGCGGCATCCACAAGCGTGGTGTCAGCATGGTCACCTCGAAGATGCTGGGCAGCTTCCGCGAAGACGCCCGCACCCGCGCCGAGTTCCTGCGCTTCATCGAAGTGGGCGGCAAGCGCTGAGCGCCGTCGCCTCCCGGTGGCGGCCCCACGTGGCCGCTGCTTTCGCCGTGCCTGCGCCGCGCCTGCGCGCGCGCGCTGGCCGCCGCGCCCTTCGGACCGATCTCGCTGCATGAAGCACCGCGAACGCATCACCCGTTACCGCCACCTGCGCGAACAGCCGCAATGGAAGCTGCTCGCCGCCGACCACGCACCGGAAATCATCGGCCTGCTGCAGGGCCTGCTGATGGACGGCGATCGCACGTTGCCTGCATCGGTCCTCAACGAGCGCCTGCAGCGCGCGCTGGACCAGCTCAACGGTGACGAGCTGTCGCGCGAGCTGCCGCGAACCGCGCAGGCCTACGTCGCCCATTGGTTGGCGCAGGGCTGGCTGGAACGCCGGCTGCCTGAAGGCGCCGACCAGGAGCAGTACGAGCTCTCGACCCAGGCGCTGCAGGCGATCCGCTTCGCCGACAGCATGGAGCAGGCCCGTGTGGCCGCCACCGAGAGCCGTCTGGCATTGGTGATCGAACAGCTCTCGCAGCTGGCCGCGCAGACCGAGGCCGATCCGGACGCACGCCTGTCCGCACTGCGCGACGAGCGCGACCGCATCGATGCCGAGATCGCCCGTGTCGGCGCCGGCCGTGTGACCGCGCTGGATGGCAAGCGCGCGCTGGAACGTACGCGGCAGATCATCGGCCTGGCCGACGAACTGACCGAAGACTTCCGCCGCGTGCGCGACGACTTCGAACAGCTCAATCGTGATTTCCGCGAACGCATCATCGATGACGAGGGCGAGCGCGGCGACGTGCTGTCCAAGCTCTTTGAAGGCGTGGACGTGATTGGCGAGAGCGACGCGGGTCGTAGTTTCCAGGCGTTCTGGCGCCTGCTCAACGACGCCGAACAGAGCGCCCAGCTCGATGCTGCGCTGGAGACGCTGCTGGCCCGTGGCTTCGCCCGTCGGCTGGATCGCAACGAGCGCAATTTCCTGCGCGGCTTCACCAGCACCATGCTTGAGCGTGGTGGCCAGGTACATGACGTGCTGCAGAACTTCGCGCGCAGCCTGCGCGGTTTCGTGCAGAGCCGTGGCTACCTGGAACAGCGCCGCCTCAACCAACTGTTGAAACAGGCGCAGTCCGAAGCATTGGCACTGCGCGATGACTTCCCGGCGCAGCGCGCCATCGGCCGCGACCTGCAGCTGACCACCAGCCGCCTGCGCTCGTGGTCGCAGTGGAAGCTGCACGACCCGCGCAGCGCCCAGGTCGATGGCAACGTCGAATACAACGATGCGGCCAGCATCAGCCTGGAAAGCGTGGGCGATCTGGTGGCGTCGTCGGAAATCGATTTCCGCACCCTGCGCCGCGACCTGCACGACCTGCTCGACAGGCAGCCGAAACTCAGCATCGCTCAGGCCCTGTCGCAGCGCGAAGCGCCGCAGGGGTTGGGCAGTGTCATCGGTTACCTCTCGCTGGGCACGCGCTTTGGCAGCGTGATCGCCGGCGAACAGGAGCTTGCCGAATGGCGAGGTGGCGACGGACAGATCCGTCGTGCCCGCATCCCGCTGGTTTGGTTTACCCAGGAGAGACGCCATGAGCTGGCATGAAGACCCCATCGACGCACCGCATGCCGACCTGGCCGAAGACGCTTACGAGGCCGAGCCGGTGGCGACCGTGGCCCAGCCCCGGCGCGGCAACGACGTCTACTACATGGGCGACACCGGCCGCCTGCCGCTGGATGCGCGCCGCGCGCTGTGCCAGCTGCTGATCGGCCCCAGCATCGACCAGCTGCGCCACGCCAAGCTGTGGCCGGCACTGATCCGCAGCGAAGCCGGTATCCGTTCGGCGCTGTCGGACCTGTTCCTGGAACTGGTGCTCGACCGTGACAGTGGCGTGGCGTTCACCCGCCAGGCCGACACCGAAGATGTCGATGCACCGGTACTGCTGCGCACCTCGCCGCTGACCTTCATCGATTCGGTGCTGCTGCTGTACCTGCGCCAGCAGCTGGGCGAAGCCGATGCGCGTGGCAACCGCGCCGTGGTCGCCGATGCTGAAATGGCCGAAGCCCTGGCCATCTACGAAAAGAACCTGTCCACCGACCGCGCCGGCTTCAACCGCCGTGTCGCCTCGGCAGTGCAGAAGATGAAGGACAACCACATCCTGACCCGCCTCGGCGGCCAGGAAGACCGCCACGAAGTCTCGCCGGCGTTGAAGCTGCTGTTCTCCGCCGAAGACGTATCCCAGCTGTCGGCGGTTTACCGCCAGCTGCGCGAAACCCCGGCCGCTGAAGCCTGAGAGACCCGAGCACCGCATGGCCATTTCCAAGCACACTCCCGCCCTGTTCAACGACGGCCTGCCGGACCCGCGCCTGCAGCAGTTCCGCATGCGCCGCCTGCAGGTGCACAACTGGGGCACCTTCAACGGCCTGACCGAAGTGCCGATCGCCGAGCGCGGCTTCCTGTTCGTCGGCCGCTCCGGTTCGGGCAAGTCGACCCTGCTCGATGCCATGTCCGCCCTGCTGACGCCACCGGCCATCGTCGACTTCAACGCCGCTGCGCGTGAAGCCGAACGCAGCGGTCGCGACCGCAACCTGGTGTCCTACGTGCGCGGCGCGTGGGCCGACCAGCAGGACAGTGGCACCGGTGAAATCGCCACCCAGTACCTGCGCAAGGGCGCAACCTGGACCGCGCTGGTGCTGGAGTACCGCGCCGGTGATGGCCGCGTGGTCAGCCTGGTACGCCTGCTTTGGATCGCCGGCAGCAGCACCTCCGCCGGTGACGTGCGCAAGCACTACATGATCGCCGAGCGCCCGTTCGACATCGCCAAGGATCTGGGCGGCTTCGATCTGGACCTGCGCAAGCTCAAGCAGAAGCTGGCCGACGTCCATCACTTCGATACGTTCTCCGGCTATGCCGAACGCTTCCGCCATCTGCTCGGTATCGACAACGAGATGGCGCTGCGGCTGCTGCACAAGACGCAGTCGGCGAAGAACCTGGGTGACCTGAACGTCTTCCTGCGCGACTTCATGCTCGACACGCCGAAGACCTTCGACGCTGCCGAACGACTGGTCAGCGACTTCGCCGAACTCGATGGCGCGCACCAGGCCGTGGTTACCGCGCGGCGTCAGGTCGAAACCCTGCAGCCGGCGCGCGAACATTACAGTGACCTGCAGGCGATGAGCCGCCGTCGCGGCGACGACGAAGCGCTCAAGCTTGGTATCGACAGCTTCCGCGAAAGCCGCCGCCAGTTGTTGATCGAAGCGCGCCTGCGCGAGATGGACACGCGCGATCGTGGCCTGCTGGGTGAAGAATCGCAGCGCCGTGCGGCGCTGGACAACCACACCGAACGCCTGGCCGAGCTGGAACTGCAGCGCCGCCAGCAGGGCGGTGAGCGCATCGAGGAACTGGAACGCGAGCAGGGCCGCGCCGAAGCCGAACGCGACCGCCGCTTGGCCAAGCAGGCACAGGCACACGACGCCGCACAGAAGCTGCAGGCAGCCTTGCCCGACGACGCGCATGGTTTCGCCGAGCTGGTCGAACAGGCGCAGTCCGAACTGGAAGACCGTCAGCGCGCTTCGAGCGCGCTGGACGACGCCATCAGCGAACGGCTCGGCGGCAAGCGCGACGACGAGCGTCGCTTCTCCGAAGTGCGCGGCGAACTGGAGGCGATGCAGCGCACGCCCTCCAGCATTCCGGCGCCGATGCAGAAGCTGCGTGCTCGCCTGGCCGAAGAAACCGGTATCTCCGAAGCGGCCTTGCCGTTCGTCGGCGAACTGATCCAGGTCCGCTCGGAAGAGCAGAGCTGGCAGGGCGCGATCGAGCGTGTGCTCGGTGGTTTCGCGCAATCGCTGCTGGTCGACGACAAGCACTACAACGACGTCGCCGAATGGGTGAACCGTACTCACTTGGGAATGCGTTTCACCTACTACCGCGTGCGTCGCAATGACGATGCGTTCGCCCGCGAACCCTCCGCCAAGTCGCTGCTGCACAAGCTGGAACTGCGCGACCACGTGTTCGAAAGCTGGCTGCGCCGCGAGCTTGGCAAGCGCTTCGACTACGAATGTGTGGACGCCAAGCAGCTGCGCAACGTAGACCGCGGCATCACCCGCGAAGGCCAGGTCAAGCATCCGGGCGACCGGTTCGAGAAGGACGACCGCAGTGCCGTGAACGATCGCCGTCGCTGGCTGCTGGGCTTCAGCAACCGCGACAGGCTCGCCGTCTTCGAGAAGGAAGCCCAGGAACTGGCTGCCCGCATCGCCAGCTGCGATACCGACATCGCGCGCCTGCGCAGCCAGCGTGACCGCGACAACGAACGTCGCCTGGCCTGCCACCAGCTGGTCGGCATCAGCTGGAACGAAATCGACGTCGCCGCGCCTCAACAGCGCCTGGCCGACATCGAGGCCAGCCTGCACGCCCTGCGCGAAGGCAATGCCGACCTGGCCAGGATCGCCCAGCAGATCGACGCCACCCGCGCCGATATCGAGCAGGCACGACGCACCTATGAAGACACCCGCGTCGAGCGCGGCCAGCTGGTGCGCGAACGCGACCGCCTGGACCGAGCCCGTCAGCAGAGCCGTGCGCTGGTATTGCCGGCACTGGCCGAAGATCAGGAAGCCGGCCTGGCCGAGCGCCTGCAGGAGCAGGGCCCGCTCAGCCTGGAAACGCTGGAAGCGCACATGCGCCAGGTCAGCAACGCGCTGAACGAACAGCTGTCTTCTTCGCAGCAGGACGTCAACCGCGTCGAGAACCTGCTGCTGGGTTGCTTCCGTCGCTTCATCCAGCAGTGGCCGGAAGAATCGGGTGACTTCACCGTGTCGGTGGCCTCGGCCGAGGATTTCCTCGCCCGCCTCGAACGCCTTGAACGCGATGGCCTGCCGCAGCACGAAGAACGCTTCTTCGACCTGCTGCAGAACCAGAGCAAGAACAACCTGCTGGCGCTGCAGCGGCACAGCGCCGAGGCCCGCAAGTCGATCGGCCAGCGCCTGGACGAAGTCAACGCCAGTCTGGAGCAGGTGCCCTTCAACCGTGGCACCCTGCTGACCATCGAGCTGAACGACCGGCGCCTGCCGGAAGTACAGGAGTTCCACCAGCAGCTGCGCGAGGTGTTGTCGCAGCAGCAGACCGAGCAGCGCGACCTGGCTGAAACGCAGTTCACCGTCCTGCGCCAGCTGGTCAACCGCCTCGGCTCGCAGGAAGGCGAAGACAAGCGCTGGCGCGAGATTGTGCTGGACGTGCGCCTGCACGTGGAGTTCATCGGCGTGGAGCTGGACGTGGAAACGCGCCAGCAGGTCGAGATCTACCGCAGCGGCGCCGGCAAGTCCGGTGGCCAGCGGCAGAAGCTGGCCACCACCTGCCTGGCGGCGGCGCTGCGCTACCAGCTCGGCGGTGCCGACAGCCAGTTGCCCAGCTATGCCGCGGTCGTGCTCGACGAAGCCTTCGACAAGGCCGACAACGAGTTCACCGCGCTGGCGATGAACATCTTCGACAACTTCGGTTTCCAGATGGTGGTGGCCACCCCGCTGAAATCGGTGATGACGCTGGAACCGTTCATCGGTGGCGCCTGCTTCGTCGAGATCAGCGGCCGCCACGATTCGGGCGTGCTGCTCATCGAGTACGACGAAGAAGGCAAGCGCCTGAAGCTGCCGGAGCGCAGCCGCCAGCAGGCCGACGAACCGGAAGAAGCCGAAGCCTGACCGCCTCGGCCGCCAACCTGGGATTGCCGGCCGCTGGCCGGCAATCCCCAGTAGAGCCGAGCCATGCTCGGCTGCTCTTCGCGACCGGAAACGGCGTGCCAACCAAGGTTGGCACCTACCAGGTCATGACGCTCATTCACGACGTTCGGAACGTATCCCACGCCATCCGCGCGATCAGCACCACCACCAACCCCACGAACAGCTTGCGGATGAACGGCGTACCGCCCTTCAGCGCCAACCGCGTGCCCACCACCGAACCGATGATGTTGGCCGCCGCCATCGGCAGCGCGAACAGCCACAGGATGTTACCGGTCGGCACGAAGAACGAGATCGCTGCCACGTTCGTCGCCAGGTTCACCACCTTCGACGCTGCCGACGCACGCAGGAAGTCCAGCCCGAAGAAGCGCACGAACAGGAAGATCAGGAAGCTGCCGGTACCGGGCCCGAAGAAGCCATCGTAGAAACCGATTGCCGCACCGATCGCCAGCGCGATCGCCAACTCGTTGCGACCGATCTCGCGGGGCCGATGCAGCGCGCCGAAGTCCTTCTTCCACAGCGTGTAGGCCAGCATCGCCACCAGCAGCACCAGCACCAGCGGCCGCACGGCGTCCTTGGGCAACAGGCTGACCGCCGTAGCGCCAAGGAAGGAGAACACGAAGGCCGTACCGGCCGCGAACAGCACCGGCTTCCACGGGAAGCGCACGTTGCGCGCATAGCGCCATGCCGCCGCGCCGGTGCCGAACATCGAGCTGAACTTGTTGGTGCCGAACAGCATCGCCGGCGTCTGCTGCGGCAGCACCGTGAACAGACCCGGCAGCTGCACCAGTCCGCCCCCACCCACGGCCGCATCGACCAGGCCGGCAATGAAGGCGATCGCCACCAGCCACCACAACTCAGGAGGAATCAATTCCAGCACGGCGATCAATCGAAGTGAGGGCGCGACAGCATACGCCTGTCACATTGCCCCCGCCCACGCGACAATACCCGCATGAGCCGAACCACCCCCGATCCCTGTCCCTGTGGCCTGGCCGCCGACTACGCCTCCTGCTGTGGTCGCTTCCATGCCGGCGCCGCCGCGCCCGATGCCGAACGTCTGATGCGCTCGCGTTACAGCGCCTATGTGCGCCATCTGCCGGACTACCTGCGTGCCACTTGGCATCCGAATACCCGTCCCGCAGAACTGTCGCTCGATGATGCCCCCGGCCAGCGCACTCAATGGCTGGGCCTGACCGTGCAGGACCACCAGATTACCGGCACCGACAGCGCCGAGGTCCGCTTCACCGCCCGCTACCGCGTCGGAGGCGGCAGCGCGGTGAAAATGACAGAGCACAGCCGCTTCCTGCGGATCGAAGGCCGCTGGTACTACCTCGACGCCGTCTGAGCGTGGCTGCCGCGCACGGCCAGCACCCGCTGGCCGCCATGCGCGCACACGCGGTTGCGGCCTTCCTCCTTGGCCGCATACAGCGCCTGGTCGGCCGCTTTGACCACCCCGGCAGGGCGCCGATCGACCCGGCTGTCGGCCAGGCCGATGCTGACGGTCACCTGCACCACCGCACCACCACCGCCGCGCCCGCGCTGCTGCTGGCCGAGCGTGTCGTCACGGCTGCGGGTGCTGCGGTCGCGCAGCTGCATCCGGCTCTGCTCGATGCCCTGTCGCAGCGCCTCCACCGCATCCACGCAGGCCGATGCCGGGCGATCGAGGAAAACCACGGCGAATTCTTCGCCGCCATAACGGAACGCGCGGCCACCGTCGCCCACCCGCGACAGCCGTGAGGCCACCAGTTTCAGCACGTCATCGCCGGTGTCGTGGCCGTGGGTGTCGTTGAACTTCTTGAAATGATCCACGTCGATCATCGCGATGCTGTAGGTGCCGGTGGCGCGCTTGAGGGTCTCGTTGAACGCACGGCGGCCGGGCAGGCCGGTCAGCTCGTCGCCGAATGCCATGTGGAAAGACTCCTGCAGGGTCGCGGCCAGCATCAGCAGCAGCGCCGCCACGCTCAGCGCCGGCAGCAGCACCGGCTGCAGGAAGATCCGCGGCAGCATCCACCACAGGCACAGCAGGGCCAGCAGCATCGCCGTATGCAGTGGCCGGGGCTGGCGCCACGCCTGCCATCCCAGCGCAGCGGTGGCCAGCAGGAACAGCATGGCAGGCAGCTGCGCCAGCGCGTTCCAGTCGCTCGGTATCCAGGGGAAGTGCCGGTTCGACAGCAGGTCGTGCATGCCTTGTGGCTGCTGTGCGGCCAACAGGATGAAAACCGCCACGGCGACACCGCTGATCGTGGCCCTCAGCAGCAGGTCCTGGCGGCGGCGCCCGCGTTCGGGCCACAACGCATGGATGGCGAACAACAACGGCAGCCAGGTCGAGATCGCGTGGAAGCGCAGTGGGGTCAGCGCCGTTACCCGCCCATCACGCAGGTAGTGCCCCAGATCCTGGTGCAGCACCGCGAAGGCCAGCGCCACCAACAGCAACAGGCACAACGTGCGCACCTGGTTGTACATCAGCGCCAGTCCTGCACCCAGGCAGGCCAGCAACCACGGCAGGATGCGCTGCCCGGCGCGGCCGACATCATCGCTTTCCAGGCTCGCCCACAGCACCAGTGCGACCAGCACGGCGGGCAGCACGAACAGATAGTGCACAGGCTGTCGAAGCGGATGATGGGACACACGGAATTCCAGCGCGGTCACGACGCGGCCGCAGCACTGCCGTTAGCGGCGCAGCAGTGCCCTTCTTGAATGTGCGCCCTGATGTGAACACCGCGGCACCGGGCCATGACATTGCGCTCACCGGCCGCGGTCGAAGCTGGTCGCATGGACAGCGTACCCGCCGCCGTCGCTGCCCCGCAGCGTGACCTCGCCCGCCACTTCACCCACGTGCGGGCGCGCAGCATGCAGCTGGCCGCACCCCTCAGCCCTGAAGATGCCCTGCTGCAGAGCATGGCCGATGCCAGCCCAGCCAAGTGGCACCTGGCCCACACCACCTGGTTCTTTGAACGCTTCGTGCTGGCCAGCCAGCCCGGATACACACCCTGGGATCCGGCCTGGGACTATCTGTTCAACAGTTATTACAAGAGTCTCGGCCCGGCCCACGCGCGACCGCAGCGCGGCCTGCTCTCGCGGCCCTCGCTGCAGCAGGTCCACGCCTACCGCCAGCATGTGGATGAGCAGGTGCTGGCAGGACTGCGCGATGGCGATCTCGGCAGCGACGCCCTGCAGCAACTGCAACTGGGGCTGCATCACGAACAGCAGCACCAGGAGCTGCTGCTCACCGACATCAAGCATGCCTTCTGGTGCAATCCGCTGCAGCCGCCGTACCGCGAAGACCTGCCCATCGCCGTCAGCGCCCTCGGCACGCAGGGTTGGGTCGAACAGGGCGAACGCATCGTCAGCATCGGTGCGTCCGCCTGGCCGCGGTACACGGCCTTCGCCTATGACAATGAATCGCCCGTGCATCGCGTGCTGCTTCCTGCGCATGCTATCGCCGAGCGTCCGCTCAGCAATGCCGAGTACCGCGCCTTCATCGACGCGGGTGGTTACCGAGATCCACGCTGGTGGCTGAGCGAGGGCTGGGCGCTGCGCGAGGCCGAGCAGTGGCAGCATCCGCTGTACTGGGACGACGACCTGCTGCGCGAGTTCACCCTGGGTGGCTGGCGTGAGCTCGATCCGCATGCGCCGGTCTGTCACCTCAGTTATTACGAAGCCGATGCCTGCGCACGCTGGGCCGGTGCCCGCCTGCCCACCGAATTCGAATGGGAAGCGGCCGCCGCCTCGCAGCCTGTCGAAGGCCACTTCGCCGATGACGACCATCTGCACCCGATGGCAGGGCAGGGCGACGGACTGCGCCAGTTGTTCGGCGACGTGTGGGAATGGACCAGCAGCGCCTATGGCGCCTATCCCGGCTTCCGCCCCTTCGCCGGCAACCTCGGCGAATACAACGGCAAATTCATGTGTGGCCAGTGGGTCCTGCGCGGTGGCAGCTGCGCCACGCCGCGCGGCCATATGCGGGCCAGCTACCGCAACTTCTTCATGCCACCGGCGCGTTGGCAGTTCTCAGGCCTGCGCCTGGCAAGGGATCTTTCATGAGTACCGTCCAGGATGCGCTGCAGGCGCTGACCGACCTTACCCCCGGCCGCCAGCAGATCCTTGCCGACGCCGTGGCGGGGCTGTCGCACGCCTCACGGCAGCTGCCTTCCAAGTACTTCTACGACGCGCGCGGCTCACGCCTGTTCGAGCAGATCACCCACACGCGCGAGTATTACCCCACACGTACCGAGCTGGCCCTGCTGGACCGGGTGTTGCCGGAGATCGCGCAGGCGGTGGGGCCGCGCGTGCATGTGGTCGAACTGGGCAGCGGCAGCGGCCGCAAGACCGCTCGGCTGCTGGCCGCCCTGCAGGATCCGGTGGCCTATACGCCCATCGAGATCTCGCGCGCGGCGTTGCTGTCCAGCATCGACCACCTGGCACCGGCGCTGCCGGATGTGGAAATGCTGCCGGTGTGTGCCGACTTCACCCGCCCTGTGCAGGTCCCCGCGCCAGACCGGCCTGCCGCGCGCCGGCTGCTGTTCTTCCCAGGTTCCACGCTGGGCAACTTCGCTGATGAGGACGCGATCGCGCTGCTGCGCGCGATGCGCCAGACCATGGGCGGGCAGGGCCTGGCGCTGGTCGGTATCGACCTGCACAAGGACCCGGCACTGATCGAAGCGGCCTACAACGACGCCGAGGGCATCACCGCCGCCTTCACCCTGAACCTGCTGGCGCGCCTGAACCGGGAGGTCGGCAGCGATTTCGATCTCGACGGCTTCCGTCACCAGGCCCGTTACAGCACCGCGCGCCTGCGCATCGAAACCGATCTGGTCAGCCAGCGCGAGCAGGACGTCCATCTCGACGGCCGCACCTTCCACTTCAGCGCGGGCGAACCGATCCGCGTGGAGTACAGTCACAAGTACACCGACGCCAGCTTCGGCCATCTGCTGCAGCAGGCAGGGCTGGAGGTGGTGGCGCACTGGAACGCTGACAATCCTGCGTACGGCCTGCGTCTGCTGCGCCCCGCACCATAGCCACCGGTAGTGCCGGCCGCTGGCCGGCAGCAACGACCAACCTTGCCGCCCCTCCGCGTTACCATGGCTCCAGCACCGGCAACACGGAGTACGCCATGCCCATTCTGACCACGCTCGGCCTCGTCGCCGCGCTTGCCATGCCAGCGGCCGCGCCGCCGGCAGCAGCGGCACCCGCTGATCCCGCGTTTGCCCGCTGCATGGCGGGCCTGCAGGCTACGGCCGCCAGCCAGGGCATTGCCGCTGACCGCTTCAATGCGATCACCGCCGGACTGCAGCCCGACCCTACCGTGCTGCCGCTGCTCGACGCGCAGCCGGAGTTCACCACGCCTATATGGGACTACCTGGCCGCGCTGGTCGATCGCCAGCGCGTGGACGATGGTCGCGCCATGCTGCAGCAGCACCACGATCTGCTTCAGCGCGTATCGGCGCAGTACGGCGTCGATCCAGTCACCATCGTCGCCGTATGGGGCGTGGAGAGCGACTACGGCCGCGTGTTCGGCAAGCGCCCGCTGCTGCAGTCGCTGGCCACGCTGTCCTGTGCCGGCCGTCGGCAACCTTTCTTCCGCGGCGAACTGCTGGCGCTGGTCAAGCTTATCGACAAGGGTGACCTGCAGGCGCAGGGCTTGACCGGTTCCTGGGCAGGGGCCTTCGGCCACACCCAGTTCATGCCCAGCACCTACGCACGCATTGCCGTTGATGGTGATGGCGATGGCCGCCGCGATCTGGTCGGCAGCATTCCCGATGCATTGGCTTCCACCGCCAACTATCTGAAGCGTGCCGGCTGGCGAACCGGCGAACCCTGGGGCATGGAAGTGCGCCTCCCCGCCGGTTTCAACGCCAGTCAGGCGGGACGCACCCAGCGCCGGTCACTGGCCGACTGGCGCGCACTGGGCGTGACCGGCCTGGAGGGCAGCGCGCTGGCACCGTCCGGCCTGCCCGCCGATGCCCGCGCTGCACTGTTGCTGCCAGCCGGGACAAAAGGCCCGGCGCTGCTGGTGTTCCGCAATTACGACGCGATCTACAGTTACAACGCGGCCGAGAGCTATGCGCTGGCCATCGCCACCCTGGCCGACCGCCTGCGTGGCAGCAATGGCCTGGTCACCGCCTGGCCAACCGATGATCCTGGCCTTGGCCGCGACGAGCGCCGCCAGCTGCAGACCCTGTTGTTGGCGCGCGGCCATGACATCGGCGCCGCCGATGGCATGATCGGTACCGCCAGTCGTCGTGCCATCCAGGTCGAGCAGCGCCGGCTCGGTTGGGCCGACGCCGATGGTCGCGCCGGCCAGCGCATCCTGCGCGCGCTGCAGAGCGGACCGCAGGCGAAGGTTCCGGCCACACCCACCCGCTTCAGCCTTCCCACCAACTACAGTGCCGTGCAGTCGCCGGCCATCCGGAGTCGATCCAGCGTGCAACAGATCCAAGGTGTCAGCAGTGGCCAGTTCCAGGGACTCGATGCCTGGCTGGTGGAAACCCCGCAGGCCACCGCCGCCATCAGTGTATTCGGCGGCCAACTGCTCTCGTTCGTGCCCAAGGGCCAACCCGATGTGATGTGGCTCTCGCCCAAGCGTGCGGCACTGCCCACGCCCATCCGTGGCGGCAGCCCGGTGTGCTGGCCCTACTTCGGCCGCCAGGGGCAGGGCGATGACGTGCCGGCCCACGGCTTCGTGCGCACCTTGCCCTGGGAACTGCAGCAGGCGCGCCGCCTCGACGATGGCAGCATCGAACTGACCTTGGCCCCGCCTGCGTTGGACACCCTCGGCCTGCGCCTGGCCATGACCGTCCGTGTCGGCCGTGAACTGCGCCAGCAGCTGGTCACCGAGAACACCGGCAAGGCTCCGGCCACCATCACCCAGGCGCTGCACAACTACTTCCGTGTCGGTGACGCCAGCAAGGTCGATGTCGACGGCGTCGACGGCCTGGACTACCTCGACAAGTTCGAGAACTACGCCCAGCCGCGTCGCCAGCAGGGCCCCTGGTCGCTGCGTGATCCGCGTGACCCGGGCCGCAGCGACCGCATCTACACCCAGGCCGGCGGGCACTATGTGCTGCGCGACCCGGTGCTCAAGCGCCGCATCGACATCCGCACCGAAGGCAGCCGCTCGCTGGTGGCATGGAACCCTGGCGCCGACGCTGCCGCGAAGATGGCCGATGTCGGTGACGGTTGGCGCGACTACGTCTGCCTGGAAGCCGCCAACGCCGGGCCGGATGTGATCACCATCGCCCCCGGCGATCGCCACACGCTGGTGCAGACGCTGTCCAGCGCATCCCTGTAAACCGCGCAACACCCACACAGGAAGATCTTCAATGCAGGAAGCACAGTGGTACTACGCCCGCCACGGCAAGAGTGAAGGCCCAGTGGACCTGGCTGGCCTGCAGAGGCTGCAGCAGGACGGCGTCATCACCGGCCACACCCTGCTCTGGTGCGAGGGCATGGCTGGCTGGCAGCCGCTGCAGTCGCTGCAGTCGACTGCAGCGCCAGCGTCGGGTGCCGACGGCGTCGCCGACGGCCCGGCAGCACCGCCTGCCAGTGAGACCGCCGTCGCCACAGCGTCCAGCCATGACCCATACCGCGCACCGACCGCAGCGGCAACGCCCGATGTCATTCCACTGGGCGCCGGACTGACCGGCCAGTTGGGTCTGTATGCAGCCATTGTCGGCGGCAACTTCCCGATCTATCGCAAGCGTTGGCGCCTGGACCAGGGCACCGCGAACGCGGCGGGCACCTGGCACTGGCCGGGGTTCCTGTTTGGCGTGATCTGGATGATGTACCGGAAGATGTACCGCATGGCCGCCATCTGGGTCGGCGTGCTGGTGGCATCCAGCGCGATCGAGGCCTTCATCGAAGTGCCGGATGCCCTGTCGCTGGTGATCAACCTGGGCCTGAGCGTTACCGTGGGTGTCTTTGCCAACAGCTGGTACCTGCAGCATTGCCAGCGGGAGATCGCACGCGCCCAGTCGCTCAGTACGGACAACGAGGCTGCGGTGCGCAGCACGCTGGCAGCACGTGGCGATACCAGCGTGATTGGTGCTGTGATCGCCATCGCCGTGTCCGTCACCCTGGGCATCGTCGGGGCCGTGTTGACCGGCTGATCCCTTCAGCTGGCCTGCCGCGGCCGCAGCACCCACAGGCAGAGCGTCCCGGCGACCAGGCCCCAGAACGCAGAACCGATACCGGCCAGTGTCATCCCCGAGGCAGTCACCAGGAAAGTGACCAGCGCGGCCTCGCGGTCGCGCTCCACTGCCAGTGCGCTGGCCAGGCTGTTGCCGATGGTGCCGAACAGGGCGATACCGGCCACGCAGGCCACCAGTTCCTTGGGGAAGGCAGCGAACAGGGCCGCTACGGTGGCCCCGAACAGGCCGATGACGATATAGAAGGCGCCGGCCGCCATCGCCGCCGTGTAGCGCCGTGCCGGGTCCTCGTGGGCATCACGGCCCATGCAGATCGCCGCAGTGATGGCTGCCAGGTTCAGTGCGTAGGCACCGAAGGGTGCCAGCAGCGTGTTGACCACGCCGATCCAGCCGATCACGGGCGACACCGGTGCGTCGTAGCCGGAGGCGCGCATCACCGCCACACCGGGGATGTTCTGCGAGGCCATGGTGACCACAAACAGGGGCAGGGCGATGCCGACCATCGCCGTCCACGAGAGCGAGGGAGTGACCCATTGCGGCACCGCCAGCTGCAGGTGCACCTGTTGTGCGTGCAGCAGACCCTGGCTGGCAGCGATGGCGATGCCGACCAGCAGGGTG
>CP168152.1:365000-367500 GCA_041545745.1 Stenotrophomonas indicatrix | reverse complement strand
CCGTTCGACTTGCATGTGTTAGGCCTACCGCCAGCGTTCACTCTGAGCCAGGATCAAACTCTTCACTTAAAACAGCATTGTCCGAAGACAAAAATTTAAAGCTGCAGATGAATGATTCTGGCAACGTATCGCTTGCTTTAAAACAATTAATAGTTGCTTGATCAAACGTCTGCAAGATGGACAATCATCCTTCCTGCAGGCGCCTTCACAAGATACCTGCGCATACTTTCAAAGATCCGGGGAAATGGCCTCAGCGCCGTTCCCGTGTGCTGCGAAGCTTCCTTCGTAGCGAGCCGCCCATTATAGCCGGCTTTTCCGCTTCGTCAACACCTTTTTTCAAGGCCGTCTCACCGAAGTGGACGTTGTTGCCGATGCTGCTTCGTCGTTGGACCCGAGGGCCTTTCGTCGTTGCGAGCCGCCTATTATGGCAGGCTTTTCAGCTTTGTCAACAACTTGTGAGAGAAACTTGAAGCTCTTCGCGAAGTTGTTGCCGTAAGTCCAGGTCGAAACCTGAGGCTTGCAAAAAAAGGAAAACCCCGCTGCATGAGCAGCGGGGTTTTTGGGTATAAACCCTGGCGATGACCTACTCTCGCATGGCTTAGGCCACACTACCATCGGCGCAGCTACGTTTCACTTCCGAGTTCGGGATGGGATCGGGTGGTTCCATAGCGCTAATTTCACCAGGGAGGCGGTTGGAGTGTCGCTTGGACGTCGTGTCTTTGCAGGGAGCGGGCATGGTGATGCCGGCATTGCAAAGAGACGCGCCTGAGCGCCTGCCTCTCGTTTGGTCTTGTGACGTAGCGTGCACCTGGATCTATCGACATGTCATGTCGGCCAAGGCAACTTGAGGTTATATGGTCAAGCCTCTCGGATCATTAGTATCAGTTAGCTCAATACATTGCTGTACTTACACACCTGACCTATCAACCACGTAGTCTACATGGTTCCTTCAGGGGGCTTGTGCCCCGGGAGATCTCATCTTGAGGCGCGCTTCCCGCTTAGATGCTTTCAGCGGTTATCGCTTCCGAACATAGCTACCCGGCAATGCCACTGGCGTGACAACCGGAACACCAGAGGTTCGTCCACTCCGGTCCTCTCGTACTAGGAGCAGCCCCTCTCAAATCTCCAACGCCCATGGCAGATAGGGACCGAACTGTCTCACGACGTTCTGAACCCAGCTCGCGTACCACTTTAAATGGCGAACAGCCATACCCTTGGGACCGACTACAGCCCCAGGATGTGATGAGCCGACATCGAGGTGCCAAACACCGCCGTCGATATGAACTCTTGGGCGGTATCAGCCTGTTATCCCCGGAGTACCTTTTATCCGTTGAGCGATGGCCCTTCCATACAGAACCACCGGATCACTAAGTCCTAGTTTCCTACCTGCTTGATCCGTCGATCTTGCAGTCAAGCACGCTTATGCCTTTGCACACAGTGCGCGATGTCCGACCGCGCTGAGCGTACCTTCGAGCTCCTCCGTTACTCTTTAGGAGGAGACCGCCCCAGTCAAACTACCCACCATACACGGTCCCCGATCCAGATAATGGACCCAGGTTAGAACGTCAAGCACGACAGGGTGGTATTTCAAGGATGGCTCCACTGCAGCTAGCGCCACAGTTTCATAGCCTCCCACCTATCCTACACAGACGAACTCAACGTTCAGTGTAAAGCTATAGTAAAGGTTCACGGGGTCTTTCCGTCTTGCCACGGGAACGCTGCATCTTCACAGCGATTTCAATTTCACTGAGTCTCGGGTGGAGACAGCGCCGCTGTCGTTACGCCATTCGTGCAGGTCGGAACTTACCCGACAAGGAATTTCGCTACCTTAGGACCGTTATAGTTACGGCCGCCGTTTACTGGGGCTTCGATCAAGAGCTTCGCCTTGCGGCTGACCCCATCAATTAACCTTCCAGCACCGGGCAGGCGTCACACCCTATACGTCCACTTTCGTGTTTGCAGAGTGCTGTGTTTTTGATAAACAGTCGCAGCGGCCTGGTTACTGCGACCCTCTTCAGCTATAGCTCGCACGAGCCACCAAAAAGGGTGCACCTTCTCCCGAAGTTACGGTGCCATGTTGCCTAGTTCCTTCACCCGAGTTCTCTCAAGCGCCTGAGAATTCTCATCCTACCCACCTGTGTCGGTTTACGGTACGGTCTGCGTAAGCTGAAGCTTAGGAGCTTTTCCTGGAAGCGTGGTATCAGCAACTTCGCCATAAAGGCTCGTCTCGGTGCTCGGTCTTGAAGGATCCCGGATTTGCCAAAGATCCAAACCTACCGCCTTTCCCCGGGACAACCAACGCCCGGTATGCCTAACCTTCTCCGTCCCTCCATCGCACTTACGCGAGGTGCAGGAATATTAACCTGCTTCCCATCGACTACGACTTTCGTCCTCGCCTTAGGGGCCGACTCACCCTGCGCCGATTAACGTTGCGCAAGGAAACCTTGGGCTTTCGGCGTGCGGGTTTTTCACCCGCATTATCGTTACTCATGTCAGCATT